>NZ_CAXTKW010000013.1:0-128837 GCF_964245105.1 Candidatus Dorea massiliensis AP6
ACTTCAATCCTAACACAGGATCCCGGTGCTTTCTTTCTTTTTTCTATTAACTTTTCCTACAAAAACTTTACCCTACGCTACAAGGTTTTGTTATAAGACAGACGAAAGCGCTGCGAAAAAATTTTTCACCGCGCTTTCTGACATTGGTAATTGTGTTATTTCTTGCGATTCGCCGGAGCGCCGCCTCCGCAGCTTCCGCTGCAGCTACAGCCTGCGCAGCCCATGCTGCAAGTAGTTCCGCAGGTCTTCTTGTTGTGGATCAGGGTTCTGATACAGAATACTGCGATGATGGCCACGATTGCTACTACGATGATGTCTGCTAACATCTTCATGCACCTTCTTTCAATGTTCCGATACGATACATATTTCTGCGATCGATGACACCGGCTTCTTCCAGTGTCTTGATCATACGATATACAGTGGCGATGCCAACTGTCTGGTCTTTTTCTCTTACCTGATAATAGATTTCCTTACAGCAGGAACAGTCATTCTCCAGAATGGTGCTGATAATCAGCTTCCTCTGTTTGGTGATACGAAATCCGCGCTCCCGCAGGCGTCCAAGAATCATCTCCTGACTCATATTCTTCCATTCCTCTCCTGACATTTTATCTCCTATCCTATGTGGTTTCAAGAAATTTTTGAATAAGGTTTATTGAGAATAACTCTCAATTTCTTTTTCTAGTTCCTATTAAAGCACACTCAGGTCAGTTTGTCAATACTAATTGTTTGTTTTAACTAACTCTTTAAGATGACAGAAGGGCCCGTTCGGGCCCTCCTTTTGTTTCCTTATCTATACCAGCTTTTTCGCAAGCTCTGCAAGGTTCGCCTGGTCGTCGTCGCCCGGCTCGTTGTTGGCGATTACGGTACCGACTACTTCTGCTCCGGCTTCTTTCATGCGCTCTTCCCATTTGCGCATCCACTCACCGTCGCCCCAGTCATAGGAACCGAACAGCGCCACTTTTTTGCCTGCCGCGAATTTCTCCACTTCCTCTACAAACGGCTCCATCTCGCCCTCGTCCAGTTCCTCATCACCCATGGCAGACGCGCCCAGCGCAAAGACGGTCTCACCTTCTAGGTCTGTCGGAGATACGGTGGATACTTCGCTTACTTCCGCACTTCCCCCGGCGTTCTTGATTTCTTCAGCCAGCATTTCTGCCATCTTCTCTGTGTTTCCTGTGCTACTCCAATATACTACTTTCATGATGCTCCTCCTGATTTTTTCCCATTTTCTTATTTATAAAAAGCTGTATATCAGCCTTCTATGCGTATTTATGCCGCCTGTGCCGCGCAGCATTCGCGAAAGCTAAAGCCTGCCGCCAGCATGGTGGTCAGCGCCATTTTCAGCTCGTCGTAGAGACGGAAGGCCGCCCGGGCCTGTTCCACGTCGCCGTAGACCTTCCAGTATCCGCTTTCCAGAGCGTCCTTGCCCTGATGCTCGATGAAGCCTTCGATATCGGCCAGCGGATATTCCAGGAACAGACCGATCTCATGGGGAAATGGATTTCCATGCTTCTGATAGCTTTCGTAGCGTTCCGCCAGCAGACTCAGCTGCTCCTCCATTGTCCGGCCGGCATAGCCGTGTTCCTTCAGAAAGCTCTGATGCCCTTCTCTTTGCAGATACCGTTCCAGACGCTCTCTGTCGTAAAAGAGGATATGGCAGTATTTTCTGCAGCCGCAAAGCTGTACCCAGGAAATTTTGCTGTCCGCAAGCACCTCCGGCAGCGCATCCATCAGTTCCCGTCTCGCCGCTACCAGATTGGCCGTCTTACGATGACAGAACACCGGCGCGCAATGATTGGCCAGAAGCCTTTCCAGCTCACGTCCCGCCCCTGCCATTAGCAGTAGCTCCCGAGAATCTCTTCCAGCGCCGCCTGGCTGCTGGTATGGCAGCGAACGACTTCGATGTTGTTCTTCTTGGCTTCCTCCAGGGCACATTTGACCATCTTGTGGGATACGGTGTTCGTAAACAGTACGAACAGATCCGGTCTGCCCACCTGCTTTTTCAGGTCGCCTGTCATCTGGGTGAATACCTTTGCCTTACATTTATGCGCCTTGCAGATGTCATGGTACTGGCGCACCATCCGGTCGTGTCCCCCGATTATCACTATACTCATACGCATGCCCTCTCTTTCCTGCTGTAAAAATGTCCTGACGCGCATTGGTTAGTTCCAGCTAACCGCTCGCCTTTTAAAAAGAATCCATTTTTCAGGATTCCCATATGTTGGTTTTGTTATGTACTCAAAATGGCTTCTGTCTGTCCGTTTTAAATGGTTTTTGTTGGTTAGTTCTTCCTAACTCATGCATTTATCCTATCATACTTATAGGGATAGCGCAAGAGGATTCGTTGATACTAATTCTCAATAAGGTATCATTTACATACTTTTATTGAAAAATCATACCAACAACGCCCGTTTTCAGTATAGGGGATTCCATCGGAATTTCCTATTACATAAAAAGAGCGCACTCCCCGCAGGAAATGCGCTCTGTCTCTGTTTTCTCTGTTTTTAGATGGCCGGTGCGTGCTCCAGCAGATATTTCTCTGCTTCCGCGTTCCACAGACCGTTGGTCTTCGCCACGATCTTCGCCAGCTCCGCGAACATCGGATCTTCCTTGCCCTTCTCTTCAAAGTCTGCGATAGCAGTCAGGGGCAGGGAAATATGGGTGTAAATCAGTTTCTTTCCGCCCGGTACCTTCGGCAGGTTCAGAGTGGTCTCTCTTGCCACGTTCAGGCCGCCAATGTGGGTTACCAGAATCGCCGGATCCAGCTTGCCCTGGCCAATCATAGACAGACACTCCTTCATATCGTCTGTATTGCCGCCGGAGGTTCCTACTACATGGGTTCCTGCGTAATGGACATTGTAGAAGTTGAACGGTGCGGAGAATGCCGGATTGGAGGGACCTGCGAAGAAGTTCAGGCAGCCGTCCTGTGCCAGGATGCTGTCAGCCAGCTCTACTACCGGAGCTACCGGAGCGAATACCAGCACATCGTTGAAGCCTTCGCCGTCTGTGAAGTCCATCATGAACTTATGTGCGTCCTCTACCTTACCGGTGTTGGCATATACCAGCTTGATACCCTTCTTGGCAGCCTCTTCCGGCGGAAGCACCTGAGCCGCACGGGCCAGTCTCGCGTCGTCGATGTCGGTAACTACTAAGAGAGACGGACATCTGTCACAATGCGTAATGTAGTCGATAGCAGCCAGTCCCATGGGACCTACACCTGCCAGAATTGCCATTTTGCCGCCCTCTACGATACCCATGTCATGCTCGTATTTTCCTCTGGTGGCATGGTACATGGCATGGAAGGTTCCTGCTACACAGGACAGGGGCTCAGTCAGGGAGCCGCCGAAGAAATTGTCGCTGTCAAAATGAAGCAGACAGCCCATTTCCATAACTTCATTCGGAATAATAATATAGGTAGCGTCGCCGCCGATGTACTCATAGGAGTATCCCGGAGCTGCCAGGCTGCCCTTGTAGTTCAGAGCCGGCTGGATGGAGAATTTCTCACCCTCCTTGAACTCATGTGCCCATTTTGCTCCTACCTTTACCAGGTCACCGCAGAACTCATGGCCAATGATAACCGGATGCTCTTTGATATTTTCCGGAACACGCTTATGATCCTCGCCCTGCATGGCTGCCTTGTAAGAGGACATGCAGATGCTGTCGGATACGACTCTTGCCAGAATCTCGTCGTCCTTGATCTCCGGAAGCTCATATTCGTCCAGACGTAAATCCTCTTTTCCGTAAAGTCTCAGTGCTTTTGCTTTCATAGTTCTTCTCCTTTTATGATATCTATAAGGTTAATCTACTTTCTCACGCTCGATTAACTTCCAGGTGGCGTCTACCAGGTGCTTGAACTGCGGATCCTCCAGCTGCTTGCAAATCATACTCTGGCGGGAGGAATTCACGTCCTCGCCGGAAATCTCCATCATGCCATAATCGCGGCAGAGCTTCTGCAGTCTGGTCATCTGCTCCTCCGTATTGCGGGCCGGCATGTAAGTGACGCCGTGTACGCCCTCTTCCTTCAGCATTTCAAACAGCTCATCCAGGAAATCATCCTCGAATTTGGCCGCCTTCTTGTCGCCTGTCACAGAATTCGTCACATCGCCCAGGTAGGGATAGCAGAGAATCGCGCCCACCTCGTCAGCCAGCTTTACCAGATCTGCAAAAGGCATGCATTCATCGGTAGCCGGTACATAGATCTTGGACACCAGTTCTGCTTTCATCACGCCCAGCAGGTCGTAAATCAGATGCGGGTTCTCCGGATCCGACAGCCGTGCTTTTGCAGTGTCATTTAATGCGACGCCCAGCTCCTGCTCCACAAAGTCCGCACAGCCTCCCCGGGGTGCTTTGTCCAGAATCTTCTGACTTAAGGCGCAGAGCACATGGCGCTCGGTGATGGAACCGCCGTTCTGATACTGGGAAATGGGAACGACGTCCTGATCGAAATCCACTTCGATACCGTAGGGCTTCATCAGCTCATTGATATTCGCCACCATCTTGCGGTTCCGCACATTTCGCTTTTCCCGTAAGGGAGCGAAGACCTCGTCCAGACGCTTGAAGCCCGTCGCCGGGATACTGTGAATGGCCATGTAGCAGATGCCTGCCTGATCCGGGTTATTCAGCTTCCGGCCTGCCATCTTCGTGGCAGACAAGTCTACGCGGCACTCCATACCACAGGTAGTGCCAATCCCGGCGATCTTGCCCGCTTTCCGGAACTCCACGGCTCCGGCGATACTGTCATGGTCCATGATTCCGGCTGTCTGAAGGCCCTCGTCCCGGGCACAGTACACAGCCGCTGTCGGGGAGTACGGGGAAAATGAGTAAATAGTATGTATGTGATTGTTAGCGAACTGAGGCTTTACCTCCGGCTTTTCCTTCTCGCCTCCGATCAGAATGGCCAGATTCGCCAGCCGCTCTTCCGGTGTCGGCGCATTCAGAAGCTTCAAAACCTCCTGCCGCTCCACAAATTTATCCATAAAACCCTCCTGCCTGAAGCTAATTCAGCATAGTCTGACCACCGGTAACCGGGATCGCCTGGCCTGTCTCAAACTGCTGCTCCACTGCATAGAACAGAGCCTTCGCCACATCCTTCGGCGTACAGCCTCTGTGAATCGGGGACTTGGAAAGATAGTAGTCCTTTACATCCTGTACAGTCTTCGCCCCCGGAACCTTGCCTGCGTTCAGGTACTGTACAAAAAGTCCTCTCTCCGGATCGGACCACAGGGGGCCGTCGTAGAAGTTGCCCGGGCAGATGGAATTTACTTTAATATTTGCGGAAACCAACTCCAGCGCAAAGCTCTGGGTCAGGCCAATGCCGCCGAACTTACCGCCTGCGTAAGCACTGTTGTTCTTGGAGCCTACCAGACCGGACTTGGAATTAATCTGGATAATATCGAACCACTGCTCCGGATCTGCCTCATGCTGCGCCTTCATGATGGCGGACGCGTACTTGGCAGCGTTGAAATATCCGATATAATTTACTTTGGTTACAAACGCGAATGCCGCCGGATCCATATCATCCAGGCTGCCTGCTTTCAGAACGCCTGCATTGGATACAAAAATGTCGATGCCGCCAAAATGCTCTACCGCATCGCAGACCATCTGCTCCATGGAAGCAGGGTCGGATACATCCACCTTCAGACCCACGGCGCGGTCTCCGAATGTCTTGGCCGCTTCCTTCGCCTGATCCACGTTCAGGTCTGCAAGTACGACACTTGCTCCCTCATTATACATCTCTGTGGCAATTCCCAGACCAAAGCCCTGGGCTCCTCCGGTTACCACTGCGATTTTACCAGCCAGACGGCCTGTGGTCGCCGGACGGTTGTGAATGTTTTTCTTGGCATATTCCTTTGCTTCTGCCAGATTCATGATAAATTCCTCCTTTGATGTGTGTGTTTCTTATATTCCTGATTGTTTATCCGCAATTTATGGTTTTATTATAGCATTATCTCAACATAAGTCAATATAAATATAAATAAATCCAACATAAAATCAACACATTTTATTTTTGCATCAAAGAAATTTCATACGAATTTTCCTGTTACTTAAAAACAGACGCTTCCACCACCTTTTATCCGGCTTCTATGGAAACGTCTGTTTCTTCTTATTATAATAATATCGTAGCTTTTGTCTCTCAAGTGTGTGATTATCCCACGGTTACGTCTGTAATCGTATATCCCAACGGTTCAATTCCCGTATGAAGGGCTTCTGTAATGGCATCTGCAGGCATCTGTTCCGGCAGATAGAAAATAGCCTGGGCTTTCACATGGGAAGCCGACAGCCCTTTGGCCTGCGGAAATTTCTCGCGGATGGCGTCCTTAATGTGAGCCTCGCACATGCCGCACATCATGCCGTCGATACCGACGATGACCTCGGTGAGACCTGCTGTTTTGGCAGAGCGCCGGTGAGGCTTCACACCTGCCTTCGGCTTATCCGGCTTAAAGAAGCTGATGACGATGCGGACCGCTGCCACGGCCAGGACCGCCAGTAAAATCAATACGATTTTATCGGTGCTGTTTACAGGGACATTTGTATTCATAAATACCACTCTTTCTGATGATTTAGGTACAGTTTTATGCCTGCCATAAAGAAGTATCTATCCGATATTTTCCATTTTCAAAATACCGTATGGGGGTATATTTTTTTGTAAAGGTTACGCCCGTTGTCTCAGACAACGAGCGCAAACCTTATGGCTTATATAAAACTTATGTAATTGACTTCCTTATGCTTCAGCCTTGGCAGCCTTTCCGGCGGAAACCTTTTTCTTATTGGGATCCGGACGGAACAGCAGATACAGCAGAGCCGCAAGTACTACCAGTGCTACGACAGTGAACACATTGAACGCTACCTCGCCGATGGCCAGACCAACCAGCTGATATACAACCAGTGCTACGCAGTAAGCCATCAGGTTCTGGAACAGGATAGCGAACCAGAAGAACTTCCGGTTGCCCATCTCCTTCGCCATGGAGGAGATAGCTGCCAAACACGGTGAATCGAACAGGTTGAACAGCAGGAAGGATACTGCCGCGATTCCGCTGGGGAAGAATGCAGCAAATGCGTCGTGCATGGATACCTCGTACTCCTCCACCTCAACAGCCAGAGAGGACAGCAGACCCATGGTAGAAACGATACCCTCTTTTGCCACGAAACCGGACAGAGAGGAAGCAACTGCCTGCCAGGTACCGAAGCCCAGCGGAGCAAACAGCGGAGCAAGTACACCGCCGATCACAGCCAGCAGAGAATCTGCGGAATCTACCAGTCCGAAGCTTCCGTCTACGAAGCCGAAGGAACCAAGGAACCACATCACTGCACAGCAGAGGAACAGGATCGTACCGGCTTTCTTGATGAATGCCCATACACGCTCCCATACGTGAAGCAGTACGCCCTTAACAGAGGGAACATGGTATGCCGGAAGCTCCATAACGAAGGGAACCGGATCGCCGGCAAACATCTTTGTCTTCTTCAGAATGATACAGCAAACGATAACCATGATGATACCGGCAAAGTACATCACCGGAGCCATCCACCATGCGCCGCCCATCAGGAAGCCTGCAATCAGGGCGATAACCGGCAGCTTCGCGCCACAGGGAATCATGGTTGTGGTCATCATTGTCATACGACGGTCGCTCTCGCTCTCAATGGTTCTGGTACCCATGATACCCGGAACACCGCAGCCGGAGGAAATCAGGAACGGAATGAAGCTCTTTCCTGACAGACCGAAGCGACGGAATACACGGTCCATGATGAACGCCACACGCGCCATGTAACCGCAGTCCTCAAGGATGGACAGGAACAGGAATACGATAGCCATCTGCGGAACGAATCCGATGGGAGCTCCCAGGCCGCCCAGGATACCGTCTACCACCAGGGAGATAACCCAGTCGGAAGCGCCTGCGCCCACCAGCAGAGTCTCAGCGCCGCCCTGCAGCCACTCGCCGAACAGCACGTCATTGGTCCAGTCTGTTACCACGGTACCGATGGTGGATACTGCGATATAGTAAACAAGGAACATAACAACTGCAAAAATCGGCAGAGCCAGAATACGGTTGGTTACGATCTTATCAATCTTATCAGAAGTAGAAAGCTCACCGGCTTTACGCTTCTTGGAAACGCACTCTTTTACCAGGTTCTGAATATACAGGTATCTCTGGTTGGTGATGATACTCTCAGCGTCGTCGTCCATCTCCTTCTCGCACTCTTTGATGTGCTCTTCCAGATGGGACTTCAGATCAGCTGAAAGCTGAATGTTCTCGAGGGCCTTGGAATCGCGCTCGAACACCTTAATGGCGTACCAGCGAAGCTCTACTGCGTCTACCAGCCCCTGAATGGACTCCTCGATATGCGCGATGGCATGCTCTACGCTGCCCGTAAAGACATGGGGAAGCTCTGTCTGCTTGCCCTTCTTAGCCTCTTCGATACACAGCTCTGCCGCCTTCTTGGTAGCGTCGCCCTTCAGCGCGCTGATCTCGATGACCTTGCAGCCCAGCTTCTTCTCAAGCATAGCAATATCGATCTTGTCGCCGTTCTTTCTCACCAGGTCCATCATGTTGATGGCGATAACCATCGGCAGACCTACCTCAACCAGCTGTGTGGTCAGGTACAGGTTACGCTCGATGTTCGTGCCGTCGATGATGTTCAGGATGACGTCCGGTTTTTCCTGTACCAGATAGTTTCTGGTTACGACTTCCTCAAGTGTATACGGGCTCAAAGAATAGATACCCGGAAGGTCCTGGATGATGACGTCCTTATTTCCTACCAGACGTCCTTCCTTCTTCTCTACCGTTACGCCAGGCCAGTTACCAACGTACTGGTTGCTGCCTGTCAGATTGTTAAACAATGTTGTTTTGCCGCAGTTCGGATTTCCTGCAAGCGCAATTTTAATTGACATGTTTTCCCCTTTTCCTGACCCTTTCATCCTCTGGGCCATAATTTAATTTGAAAATAACGCTTTGTCTTTAAAGCTTACTCCATCTCCAGGATATCCGCATCTGCCTTACGCAGTGAAAGCTCGTAGCCACGGACAGTTACCTCGATGGGATCTCCAAGCGGCGCCACCTTACGCACATAGAGCTCTGTACCCTTTGTGATTCCCATGTCCATGATACGTCTCTTCAGCGCACCCTCTCCATGGATCTTCACTACTTTGGACACCGCTCCTACCGGAACATCTCTTAAGGTTTTCATTTCTTCCACTCCTCCTTCACATTTGTTGGATTTCTTTACAAATGTCATACTATGTTTACACAGATTCTCAGGTCTGCGGTACAACCATCACTTTGGAAGCCATCTGGCTTGTAATAGCAAGCCGGGATTCCTTCACGTTCACGATGATATTGCCGTCTCCCAGCTGGGAAATGATGGTGATATGCGCGCCGGCTACAAAACCCAAATCTTCCAGATGTTTCTTGGCCTCTTCATTCCCGCCGACTCTGGCAACCATGAGTTCGTCGCCCGCCTTGGACATCGCTAATGGCATCATGATCGATCGCTCCTCTCTTCTTTCGTCCGCATGGAACAGACTGCTTTGCCGGAGCCTTTGCAGTTTGTCTATGCTTACTTTAGTTAGTTAATATTTACTAACATCGTGTTTTATTCTAACTCAATCAATTTTGATTGTCAATATCAATAAGGTAATTTTATTAGCTTATGCTAACTATTTTTAGAGTTCCCGTCTTACAGTGTCTATTTTGGTCAATTTTCCCTGTTTTCAGGAAAAAAAATTAGTGCATAAATTCCAACCCTTTCCATCTGATAAATGGAAATTTTGAAATCCATGCACTTTTTCCAGTTTCTTCCTGTTCTGTTTTGAAACTATTCTATACTGACTGTTCTGTCGGTTTCTCCGGTTCTACGCCTGCTTCCTCTTCTGCCGCTTCTTTGAAATCCTCCATCTGCTCCGGCGTCGCCCGGGGGAGATCTCCCACGGAATTGACCCCGAACCGGCGCAGGAATTCCTCCGTCGTGCCAAAGAGAATGGGACGTCCCGGCGCGTCCATACGACCCACCTCTTCAATGAGGCCGTATTCCACCAGCTTGTTCACAGCGTGATCGCTCTTGACGCCGCGGATCTTCTCCACCTCCAGGCGGGTCACCGGCTGCTTGTAGGCCACGATAGACAGTGTCTCCAGAAGTACATCGGTGAGAACTGTCTTTTTCGGCTGCTTCACCACCCGGATCAGCTCCTCATAATGTTCGGTTTTCGTGCAGAGCTGCCAGGATCCGTCAAGCTCCACCAGACGGATGCCCCGATCCGCCTCTTCGTAACGCAGGGCCATCCGCTTCAGAATATCGATCATCTCCTGCTTATCCAGATCCAGCGCCTCCGCCAGCCGTTCATTTTCCACCGAATCCCCTGCGGCAAACAGTATGGCCTCCACTGCCGCCCGGATTTCACTTTCTGTTCTCTTTTCTTCCACGTTTTACTCCTCTTGCTTCGCAGGCTCTGACGGCACTCCAAGCGCGTCTCCCGCTTCGATATAGATTTCTCCGAAGGTGTCATCCTGCTTTACGTTCAATTTTCCTACCTTCATCAGTTCCAGAATGGCCAGAAACGTCACGATGACCTGCATTTTTCCATGCTTGCCGGAAGCCTTCAGGATGCCCCGGAAGCTGG
Organism: Candidatus Dorea massiliensis AP6; assembly: GCF_964245105.1. Lineage (NCBI taxonomy): Bacteria > Bacillati > Bacillota > Clostridia > Lachnospirales > Lachnospiraceae > Dorea > Candidatus Dorea massiliensis. The sequence continues at coordinate 10,613 of NZ_CAXTKW010000013.1, forward strand.
TGCGGGGGTGCCGAAGAAGCTCCTCCTCCACATAGACCATCTTGTCCTCCAGGCTGACCTCTTCCTTCTCGATCTCACCGAATTTGCTTCGAATGGGGTCGATCTTGTCCTCAGTGCGGCGTAAAATTGCCTGGAACACTTCGTTTAACCGAACCAGTGTCAGATCGCCGAGGAGCTCGTCCAGATCCACGGGAGCCGTGTAGGCAGTCACTTCTTTGGGAATATCCGCCTCCCGATAGAGGCTCCGCTCTGCCTCTCCCTGACGTCCCTTCAACTGCTCGGCCATACATTTGTACAATTTGTACTCCAGCAGGCGCTCCACCAGGTCGGCTCTCGGGTCGATCTCCTCGCCCTCTTCGTCCACCTCGGCGGGCAGCAGCATCTTCGCCTTAATCTCCAGCAGGGTCGCCGCCATCACCAGGAATTCGCTCATGACGTTCAGATCTTTTTTCTCCATGGCGCGGATGTATTCCATATACTGATCCGTAATGGTCACAATGGGGATATCGTAGATATCGATTTTGTTGCTTTCTATCAGATGCAGAAGAAGGTCCAAGGGGCCCTCAAATGCAGGCAGTTTCACGGGAATGCCCATGTTATTCTCCCTTCAGACGAATCACCGACAGCTCCGCCGGGTTAAAGATCCGTATATTCACTGTATGCGTGCCCAGGCCCCGGCTCACCACCAGGTTCTTTCCATTCTTTTTAAACTGCCCCGCGTCATATCTGGGAAATAATTTCGCCTGGGGCGTGATGATCCCGCCGATGCCCGGAATCCTTATGATACCGCCGTGCAGATGGCCGGATACGGTCAGATCCGCGCCCCACCAGGCGTAGCTGTCAAAATAGATGGGGTTGTGGGCCAGCAGGATATTGAACTTCGTCGGATCGGGGCGTCCGATGGCCTTCTCCAGATCCTCCTGACGGAAAATGGCTCTGCAAAATTTTTTATAATAGAACTCGGGCAGCTCGTAGCCGTAGATATCCATGTCAAGACCCCTAGCGGAAAAGGAGACCTTTTCATTTTCCAGAGGCTTCACGCCGTACTCTCTAAGGGCCGCCGTGTATTCTGTATACATGCTTCCGTAGATCTCCGGGTGCAGGCGCATGCGGTACTCATGGTTGCCGTTGCCATAGAAGATCGGAAGTCCGCCCTCCTGGAGCCGCCTTATCAGCTCCAGCGCCGGCGTGAAATCCGCGCCTGGCCTGCCCACCGGCAGATCGCCCGCCACCAGCACCGCGTCCGGTTCCTGGGCGAAAATCGCCTCCGCAAGCCGCTCATTTTCCTCTCCATAGCTGTGGTTGTGAAGATCCGCAAGCATAACAAAGACCGGCCCAGTAGAACCGGCCGGAAGCTTTGCTGTATTTATTTCGTATTCAAAAATTTTAAAATCAGACATGCTGTTAGATTACCATATTTCTCCGGGAAATGCAATCTGCAAGAAAAATTTTCATGCCCCGCATCCGAGACCGTAATGTATTTTACCCGTTCTCCCGCTGATATCTCTCATTCATCTTTGCCCGCAGTTCCTCATATACCGCGTGCTTCTCCGCATTTACCGTATACTCCTTGGAGCCTGTACCCTCGCGGATCTTGTCGAAAGCCTCGGCCACGTCGGCGTACTCGCCCATGGTGACGGTGGCTACCATCAGGGCGCCGATGGCAGTACTCTCGGCGTTGTCCATGCGGATGACCGGCTTGCCGTAAATATCGGCCTGCATCTGGTTGAAGGCCTCGCACTTGGAGAGACCGCCGTTGATGAGAATCCTGTGAAGGGGCACATATTTCTCAAAGGAAGCAATGTTATTGCCAATCTCCATGCAGATGCCCTCCAGCAGCGCCTTCAGCATGTCCTCTCTCGTGGTGCCGAGAGTCAGTCCTGCGAACTCCGCAGTGGCCTCGCTGTTCCAGTCCGGCGTGGACCGTCCCTGGAAATAAGGCAGCGCCATGCAGCCATGGGAGCCCGCCGGAATGCCGTTCAGGATATCGTCAAGCTTGCCGTAAAAGTCCGTTTCCTCCCGGAAGAAATTTCGCTTGCACCACTCCATGGCGGAGGTGCAGGTCAGCATATTGGCCTCCAGGATATAGTTACCTGCTGCCGAAGAAGCATTGCATACCACGTCCCAGTCCAGGTTCTCCGGCACTTCCTTACAGGTGGTCAGAAGGAAGCCGCCCGTACCCAACGTCAGGGATACCTGGCCGTCCTTTACCACGCCCTGGCCCAGCATACCGCACTGCTGATCGCCGCCTGCGCTGATAACCGGCGTTCCCTCGGCAAGTCCTGTCTCCTCCGCAAATGCCTTTGTGGTCCGTCCCAGAATGCTGCCCGGCGCGTGGAGCTCGCAGAGCTTTTCCTTATCCACCTCAAAAAGCTCCAGAAGCCGGTCGTCCCACTGGCAGGTCTTCAGGTTCATCAGAAGAGAACGGCTGCCGTAGGTCCAGTCTGTAGCGAACTCTCCTGTCATATGATACACCAGATAATCCGGAATCACGGTCAGCTTGTAAGCCTTCTCATATAAATCCGGCTGATTCTGCCGCATCCACTTCATCTTCGCGCCGGAGAACACCGGATTGACCCGGGAACCGCAGAGCTTGAAGATCTCCCTGTGGTGCTCCTCCATGGCCCTGCACATGGGCACAGTACGCTTATCCTGCCACATCTGCGCGTTGCCCAGGTGATTGCCGTTCTCATCTACCGGAATCACCGAAGAACGCTGGGAGGTAATCGCCACCGCGTCGATGGACTCTCCATGCTCCCCCGCCCAGGCAGTGGACTCCTTTACAATCGCCGTCATATGGTCCTTAAAATCCAGCGGATTCTGCTCCACCCAGCCATGATCCAGGGTAATGACCTGATAGGTCTTCTGCACCGTATGAAGCATCTCTCCATTTGCACGGAACAGGATGCCCCGCATGCTTGAGGTTCCCACGTCTAAAATCAGAAAATTCATTTGTACCTCTTCCCTTCTTCCTCTTTATCAATTCACGCCCCGGAAATTCATGTTCCGGGCCGTTCCTTACAAAAGCCAGCAGCCGAAACTCTGTTTCACATAATGCAGGTAATCCGCCCGCTCAATCGCTTCCGCCGCTGTAATTTCCACATTTCCAAGCTCCGTGCCGTCCAGATAATAAACCAGCTTTCCGATCTGCTGTCCTTTCTCTACCGGAGCCTCGATTTCTCTCTTAGCATACCACTTTTTTTCGATTCCGGTCAAGTCCTGACCCGTGGTGCTCAGATAGGAAAAGGTGGCTCCGTATTCTCCCAGTATCTCCTCTTCCACACCGCCCCGCACGGGTACTGCCACCGGCGGCAGTTCGTCCGTATCCCGGTACAAGGTACACTTGGCATAGCCATAATTCAGAAGAGCTGCAGCGTCCGCAAACCGGCCTTTGGGGTCGGGCGCTGCCATAATCACGGCTATCAGTTCGATGCCGTCCTTTTCTGCCGTGGCTGATACGCAGAACTTCGCCAAACTGGTGGAGCCTGTTTTCAGGCCTGTGGCGTAGGGGTATTGGCGAATCAGCTTATTGGTGTTCGTCAATCCGAACTCTTCTGTTCCTCGCTTCGTGGTGTGGGTGATATTTTCCATCCAGATGGTCGAATAATTATGGATCTGCGGATACTTCGTAATCAACTCCCGGGACATCAGCGCGATGTCGTAGGCGCTGGTCACATGCCCCTCTGTATCCAGACCGCAGCAATTGACGAAATGGGTGTCATTCATGCCCAGACTCTTGGCGCGCTCATTCATCATTTCCACAAAGAGGCTTTCCGTCCCGGCCACATACTCGGCCATGGCCACGGACGCGTCATTGGCCGAGGCCACGGAAATGCACTTGATCATCGTATCCACGCTCTGGGTTTCCCCGGCCTCCAAAAACACCTGGGAACCGCCCATGGACGCGGCGTACTCCGAGGTGGTCACTGTATCGTCCAGATGGATTTTCCCCTGGGAAATGGCGTCAAAAATAAGTAACAGCGTCATCACCTTCGTCACGCTGGCCGGCGGCAGCTGCTCATGGGCGTTTTTCTCCAGCACCACCGTACCGGTGGACGCTTCCATCAGGATCGCAGAAGGCGCCGAGATCCCCAGCGTATCCGCCGGAGTTTCCTCCGCCCAGGCCGATATCACCGGAAATTGCAGCGCCAGAATAAGAACTACCAGAAGGGACAAGATTTTTTTCATAGTATCACATCCGTGCGTTATCCGATTGTTGTAATCTATGCTTCAATGCACAAAATCAGACCTGCTTCATGAAAACAATCTCATCTGCATCTTTTACTTATCTCTACCATCCGTGATAAGCAGGCATCAAAAAACATTCGGTAAGACTGGCAAAATCTGTTTTTCCCGTCCATCACTCCCATATTATCTCTGTGTTTCCGGCACCCTCCCCTGCATATGAAAAAATACTCACATTCTTTGCATTCTGATAAATGATTACAGGAATTCTCTACAAACTGAATTGCATTTCTTTTTTTCTGAATTTCTTCAAAACTATTTTCGTTTAAATTTCCCAAGTTGTACTCATCCAGCACATAGAAATCACAGGGATATACACTTCCATCTGCTTCTACCACATTTTGAAAACTGCAAATTCCCCGTTGCTCACATGCCTCCGGCATATAGCCCAGCAATATGGAAATATAATTTTCGAACTGACGGATATAGGGCTGTTTTCCCTGTTTCAAATCAATTTCCCATAATTCAAACAATTCAATTAAAAAGTTCCCGTATAATTCCGGCGTTAAGGAAAACTCCTTTTCTCCTTGAAGTTTTCCTATGGGATCCAGGCAGGCTATATACTGCTGCCAACAAAATCCCAGCTTTCTGTACTGTTCATAGATGCGTCGGATTTTAGGGGCTGTTTTGCTGTTCACAACGGTCAGTACATTAAATTGTACCCCTGCCTTTTTTAAACACTCTGCCTTTTCCAACACATGATAATAGGTGTCATTCCCGCTTGCGTCTTTTCGAAAAGCATCATGTGTTGCTTTGATACCATCCACGGATAATCCCACCAGGAAATTGTTTTCCGCAAAGAAATGACACCATTTATCATCCAGGGCATAGCCATTCGTCTGCAACGCATGTTCGATTTTTACCTTTTTTGTATTGTATTTTTCCTCAATTTCCAAAAGTTTTTGATAAAAGTCCAGTCCGGCCAGGGTGGGTTCTCCTCCCTGAAAAGCAAATGTACAGGAACCGTCCGCAAATTCCAGACTTTTCCTTATAACATTTTCCAGCGTCGTTTCTGACATTTTTTTACACATGTTATCGCTGCGGTGTTCCATTTCATCTGCATAAAAGCAATAGGAACACCGCATATTGCATAATCCGGATACAGGTTTTATCATAATATGAACAGGCGGCATTTTTTACCTCTTTTATCTCTTATCGAATTCTTGCTAATTTGTTAATAAAATAAAAAATTTTACCTTCATCTTTTGAATAGAATTTTTTTGCAAGCATTTCAAAATGCTTCCGTTTTACAATGCTGTCTCCTGTCTGTTCCATTACATCCCTTAATGCTGAAAAATATTCTTCCAGACGTTCTTCCCCTATTAACGAAAGCATTCCTATGAAAATATGCTTAGCGTCTGGTTCCCACTGATAGTCCTTCGTAACGGGAAAACTCTCAAAACCCGGTCTTTCCGCTCGTTCGCTTAATACAAGTTCCGGGCTATACACAACATCTTTTTGAAGCCCCAAGCGTTCATATTGCTCATCCGGCGCATCACTTTCCTGCATCTTAGCGATTAATGCCCGGATCATTCTTGCCTCCAGTTCTGCATCATCCAAGGGACAAAGCTGTTCCGGATCCTCCTGCAAATCAAATAACAGATTTCCATACTGGAAAGAATTACAAAAAGTTGCATTCGCCAGTCTGCTCTGAACAGGAATCTTCATAAGACACGCCCCTTTTGTAAAAGAAAGCGGGCCGCATATTTCAATTTCTTTTAATTCCTTTGGCGTAAACAGATTTTCCTGGTGCGCAGGCATCAGGGTATATTCGTTTAGCGGCGTATTTCCTATAGAGGCAGAAGCCCGCATATAAAGATATCTTCCATCTGTAATATTTACGAAAGAACCATGAAAACCAAACAAAGCATAATCTCGAAGCTTTTCATCCGATTTCAATACAGAATTTAAAGATTTTCCCTGCATTTCCTGTTCAGCCGGAATGTCGAAAAAGTCTAACAGGGTCACTGGTATATCTATTGTCTGACATAACGCCTTTCTTCTCTCACCCTGAACCGGAGTTTTCGGATTCCATATAAAAAACGGAATATTTGCCAGTTCATTATAACACGGCATTACCGATTTTGCCCACCAGTCTTTTTCACCTAACAGGAATCCATGATCTGTGTTCACAATCAGCATGGTATCTTTCCACATATCATGCTCATCCATAAAGTCAAGTACTCTTCCTAAATTTCTGTCGCATTGTGATAAGACTGCTGCATATCTTTTTCGTATATGCTCAACCTGTTCCTTTGTCTCCGTTACCGGAGCATAGGGAGGCCAGTCAAAATGAGGTCCTTTATATTCCGGATCGCTTTCCTCCTGAACATCAAAAGGTTCATGTGGTGAAAAGGTCTCTATCTGCAAAAACCAGTTATCCTGTTTTTCATTCAGCTTCAAAAATTCAAGTCCATCGTCAAACACACTGTCCATAGGCCATGTTCCCCGTTGACGGTACAATTCCCGATTACACCAGTTGTTCCGCCACCATTCTGGATGGGTAAACTCCCTCATGGTAGGCACATGTTCCGGAATTTGCGGTTCGTCCGTGCGAAGTGCCCACGGATCCGCTTCCTGCCCTCTCTTGCATTCCCAGCTGGAATACATTGTATGGTAGGTACAGCCCCCGGCTTCCCAATAATGTCCATGGTCACTGACCAGTCTGGTAAAAATTCCATGCTCTTTTAAAATCTGCGGCATGGAATTATCAAAGGGCTCCATCGGTCCCCAGCTTCTATGCAGGAAGCTGTATCGCCCGGTATGTAAATCCCTGCGCGCAGGCATACACGGCAGGCTTCCCACATAAAAATTATCAAAACAGGCCGTTTTTTCTGCCAGTCGGCTGAAATTCGGTGTTTTATTAAAATCACACCCATACGGCTCTAAAAAGCGGCGATTCAGCGAATCAAACATAACCATTATTGCCCGCATATTCGTATCTCCTTTTCTATCTCCGCGTCATCTTTTCTTTTTGTATGCGTCTCGCTTCTTTTACGAGTACGATAACCGGAACCGCTACAGCAATTGCAAATAAAACAGTTCCCACCGACATCCGAAATACACATTTACCGAAGCTTTCATAATATACAATCGCACGGCGCAGATTTTCCTCTACATTTTTGCCCAGAATCATTCCCAGAATCAACGGGGCAATCGGATAACCGTTTTTGTCAAGTATATAGCCCAGCACAAGAAAGCCCATTGTATAATACAAATCGAACGCATTGGAATTCAGACAAAATATTCCGGTAATGCAGAAGACTGCAATATATGGCATTAAATACATTTTAGGTACCTGAAGAATTTTCGCCATTAATCCTAATGTAGACGCCTGATAAAGGAACATAAAAATGTTCGCTACGAAAACTGCCAAAATGATAGTCCGGAATAATACCGGTTGATCGATACTCAATTTAGGCCCCAGAGCGATTCCCTGAACTACCAATGCACCCATCATAACTGCGGTAGCAGTGTCTCCCGGTACAGAAAGTGATAACAGTGGTATCAGCGCTCCACCAGTTGTCGCGTTATTCGCAGTCTCCGAAGCAAAAACTCCCTCCTCGCAGCCTTTTCCAAATTCTTCCGGCGTTTTAGAAGCTTTTTTTGCAGCAGCATAAGATACCAATGCTGCAGGTCCTCCACCTAATCCCGGAAGAATTCCTATCACCGTTCCGATAACAGATGAACGAAGCAGCGTTCGGATATTCTTTTTTATACTTTGGAAATCCAACATATGAAAAAATTTCTTTTCCACTTTATTTACTACCGGAATTTCCTTCAGTCTCGCCGCATTATTTATAATCTCCGGAAGTGCGAACACACCGATTACCACTGCTACCAAAGCAAAACCATTTCTCAGATACATGCTTCCGAAGGAATATCTGTATGCAACGCCGTCGATGGGACTTTGACCCACGCAGCAGGCCAACAGACCGATTCCCAGAGAAATACAGCCCTTAATCATATTTCCCTTTGCCAGAACCGTAACCAGTGATAAGGCAAGGATACTCGCTCCAAAGTATTCCCACGGTCCAAATGTAAGCGCAATTTTTGACAAAAGCGGCGCAAGGATCAGCAGCATAACGGAACTGAAAATACCTCCAAAGAAGCTGGCGAACGCACCTATCGTCAGCGCCCTTGTTCCTTCTCCTCTTTCTGCCATCGGATATCCGTCAAAAACAGTCGCCACCGACGCTGCTGTTCCGGGTATCTTCAACAATACCGCAGATATAAGCCCTCCTGAAACACCGCCCATATAGATTCCCATCAGAATACATACTGATGGAACCGGATCCATAATCATCGTAATCGGAAGCACCAACGCTATCGCAATCGGCGTATTCAAACCCGGAATTGCTCCGAAAATATTGCCCAACACAACGCCCGTCAAAATCAAAAGCAGACTGGAAGGGTTCAATACATTCTGTAAAACCTCAACAAACATATTTTACTCCTCCTTTCAACCTAACAATGCAGACCAAATCGCTCCCTGCGGCAGTGCTATATGAACAACTTCCGCAAAAAAGAAATTACATCCAAATACAAACGCAACAGCAACCCCATTTCTGACTATAATAGAACGCATACTTCCGAAATTATCTCTTGTAATTTTATAAAATATATTCATCGTAATCAGCAGAAACAGCATCGTAGAAATAAGATATCCTGCATATCGGAACAGAATCACATATCCAAACAGGGAGAGAAGAAAAAACAGCCTGCTTCCCTGAAATAGTTCTTTAAACACAAATTGCTTTCTGTCCCTCTCCTTTATTACCTGAATTCCACGGATTATGATAATCATAACCAAAAAAATAATTACAATCCGGGGCCACAAAGCGGCCCCGCCAGAAGTATCCAGAATACTGGTTTTAAAGTCAAAACTCATTCCGTAAAACAGAGTACACACTGCTAAAAGCAACGCCAAAAACACTAATTCTCCCATGCCAGTCCTCCATCTTCTGTATGAATACGGTTAATTTAAAATATCTGCAACCGCCTCATTGGTCTTTGTCTGTACTTTCTCACAGATGTTTGCGTAATTTTCCGGGTCTTCACTGCGTGCTCCATATCCCAACGCATTCAGTTCCTTTATACACTCCGGGTCTTCCGAACAGGTTTTAATCAAATCTGCATAGTACTGTACAATCTTTTCATCTGTTCCCTTGGGCATCCACATTCCAAAGGACTGAAGCAGATAATCAAAGTCTGTATATCCCAGGCTCTCCGCTGACGGCAGATCTTCAAATCCGGGAATTACTGTATCATCCTTAGCAAATGCCATCAGCAAACGGAAGTCACCGGACTTCACATACTGGGATAACTGTCCTACACCATCAATGTAGGCGTCAATTCGTCCGCTCATCAATTCCGTCGCTTTATTATTTACCCCAAGATCCATCATCTTAAAAGCAACATCTTCTTTTTTCTGTATTGCCAGTGCTGCCAGCTGCGGAAGCGTTCCTGACACGGTACCCATACGGATGCTTTGTGGATTATCCTTAACTGCTGAAATAAAATCTTCGTAGGTTTCGTATGGTGAATCTGCTTTAACCGCCAACGCTACCCAGGAATCGCACCACATTGTGACCGGAGTAAAGTCCTCATACGTAAAATCAGCGTTACCAAGCGCTGCCTGCAGATAATATCCTACCGGAACATGCAGCAAGGTGTAACCATCCGGCTCCATCGCTTTTACCTGTTCTGCCGCTACCTGTCCTCCTGAACCGGTAATGTTGCTGACTACCACATTTACGCCCGCATATTTTGACATATATTTCGCGACAATTCTTGCCGGGATATCTGCTGTTCCACCTGCGTCAAAGCCAACGATAAAAGAGATATCCTTTTCCGGCTTAAATGCCTCCTCTTCCTGAGCAGCTGTATCTACTGCTGCTTCTTCCTCAACTGTTTTTTCTTCTGCTGTCTCCTGTTTTGCTGTTTCTGCTTTGCCGCCACATGCACAGACATTCAGTGCCATCACGGCTGTCATTAAAAATACGAGTGCCTTTTTCATTTTCTTACCTCCATACATTTCTTTTACTTTTCAATCCTTTTTGTTACTCTGTTTTTAGTACCTTCTGTTTTAATTACCTCTATCCTCCCTTTCTTTTTCATATTTCAAAAATGAAGCGCTTCATTTTTGAAGCGAAAATTTTATACTTTCTGAACGGTTGCTCCATTTTCCATATATCCTTTTATAAAAATTTTTCTCTGTATGTGCTCTGTCTCACCATTCGTAATCGCCAGAAACATATCCGTCGCCTGCTTCAGCAGACTTTTAAAATCTCGATTAAATGTTGTCAGCTTCTTCGGCGTCATATAATCAGAATAATACTTTCCAAAGCCTACAATCGACACCGTTTCGGGTACACTTACCTGATACTGCATACAGGCGCTGTAAACTCCAATTGCCATAGCGTCATCCCTTGCAAGAATGACCTTTGGAAGCTCCTGATTCCGAATCGCCTGTTCTGCGTACTGGTAACCAATCATTACCTCATCCTCAAGCGTGCTCTCTATCTCCTTAATTTCACATTCCATATTCATTTCCGCAGACCATCGGATAATACCCTTCCGGCGATCCCGAACAGAAGAAATCCCTCGATCCTTCAAATCCAGGAATGTAACCTTGCGATGTCCCATCTTATAGATATACTGAATCATTTCCATGGCTGCGTAATCATTGTCCACAACTGTAAATGGAATATCCACATCCTCCAGATATCGGTTAATGAAAATAATCCGGTCGCGCATCTGTTCCGAAAGTCGACGGAAATATTCCTTATTTTCTGAGGAATAAGGCATAATAAACAGGCAATCCACCTGACTGCTCAACATAATTTCACACTGATTTTTTTCCTCCTTCGCAGAATTATGCGAAGTGGAAAGCATAATCCGATATCCCTTCGATCTTGCAAACTCTTCCATATAACTGAACACTTCTGTCTCTCTCACATCGTTAATGGAAGGAACAATAACACCCAAAAGCTTCGCACTGTCTGAAGCCAGCGCCTTTGCCTGATAATTGGGACGGTAATCCAACTCCTCAATAGCTTCATATACCTTTTTAACATTCTCTTCTTTCACAGATCCTTTTCCATTCAAAACATTGGAAATAGTCCCAAAAGACAGCCCGGTCCGTTCCGCTATCTGTTTATAGGATGCCATACCTCTTATCACCTCCAAAAATGAAGCGCTTCATTCATTGACTACATTATACGTTCCGAATCTGTTTTCTGTCAATTAACAAATATCACAATTATCAATCCGCACTTTTATGCACTTCGCCTTTTTATCCCCCTTATCTCAGCCGTAACAAATAAATAGTGCTTCGGAAACGTTAGCTGATTTTCCGTAGGGACGAGCAGGCTGGCAGCATCTGAAGGAGGCCCTGTTTGAGGACCCTTGGGTCCGAGTTGGCCGGTCAGATGCGTATAAGCCGCCTGCGAGGAGCATGAAAATCTGCGTGTTTCCGAAGCACTATTTATTTGTTACGGCTGTACACAGCCTATAATCTATTTCTCTTTATTCTCTTCTTCCTCCGCATAAGCGCTCTCCCGCTCATCCAGATCGAGATAAGGCACATGGTGCCCCACATACTTGTAAGCCGGACGGATAATCTTGCCCGCATTGACGATTTCCTCGATTCGATGCGCGCTCCATCCGGAGATACGGGAAATCGCGAAGATCGGGGTAAACAGTTCTTCCGGCAGACCCAGCATGCTGTATACAAAGCCGCTGTAGAAGTCCACATTCGCGCAGACAGGCTTTAAGAGTCTGCGGCCTGACATGAGGCAGTCGCCTGCGATACGCTCTACGCGCTCGTAGAGGTTAAACTCTTCCTCCAGGCCCTTCTCCTCGGACAGCTTTCTCGCGTACTCCTTCAGAATCACCGCACGGGGATCAGACTCTGTGTAGACCGCGTGCCCCATACCATAGATAAGGCCTGCCCGGTCAAAGGCTTCTTTTCGGAGAATCCGCTGCAAATAAGACTCAATCATCGTCTCATCCCGCCAGTTGGTCACATGGGCCTTGATATCCTTGAACATCTCCTGCACCTTCAGGTTCGCGCCGCCGTGCTTGGGGCCTTTCAGGGAACCTAAGGACGCCGCCACCGCGGAATAGGTATCGGTACCGGTCGAGGATACTACATGGGTGGTAAATGTAGAGTTATTACCGCCGCCATGCTCTGCGTGCAGCACCAGGGCTACATCCAGCACCTTTGCCTCCAGCTCCGTATACTGGCCGTCCTTTCGAAGCAGACGCAGGATATTCTCCGCTGTGGACAGATCCGGTTTCGGATTCCGGATAATCAGGCTTTTATTCAGATGATAATGACGGTACGCATGATAACCGTAGACAGAATACAGCGGGAACTGGGCAATCAGCTGCAGAGACTGCTTCAGGATATTGTGGATGGAGATATCCTCCGGGTTCTGATCATAGGAATACATGGTCAGCACGCATTTCTGCAGGGTATTCATCATATTGGAACTGGGTGCCTTCATGATAACATCGCGGACAAAGGTCTCCGGAAGCTCCCGGTAGATGCCGATCAAATCAATGAATTCATGAAGCTGCTGTCTGGTGGGCAGCTTTCCGAACAATAACAGATAGGTTGCCTCCTCGAAGGCAAACCGGCGGTTGGCCTCGCCCCGGATCAGATCCTCCACATTGACGCCCTGGAAGTACAGTTCGCCGTCGATGGGAACCCGCTCTCCATCGATATAGCCGAAGGAAACCACATCGGAAATCTCCGTCAGTCCGGTCAGGACACCTTTTCCGCCGGAATCACGCAGACCCCGTTTCACATCATAATCCGCATACAGCCGCACGTCGATTTTTCCGGAACGGCTGCTGTATTCTACCAGCTTGTTAAATTTCTCATCTACCAGCACATCGTCTTTCTTCATTTTCTCATATCCTCCTCGGCGTCCGCTTCCGAACAACGGATATCTACACTAAGCGGACATTTTATTCAATTATAGCGAAAAAGTATCTGAATGGCAAGACCAGATTCCCCAGAAAGTAATAATCCCGTTTAAAAAAAGAGGAGCTGCGCAGACAGTCTCCTCTTTTTCGCTGTAAAATTTTCACCCTGTTTTAAGTTTTACTGTCTATTTCAGATGATCCACCGCCGCACGCTCGATAGCCAATCCCTCTGTGTAACGCGCAAGGAACGCGTCAAAGCCCTTTACATCTTCCGGATCCGGGGCAAGGGTTTCGCCCTTCTCGCCTGCGAATACCCGGTTGTTCAGGTAATCGCCCAGGCTCTCGCCATCCTTCTTTTCTTTCATATAAGCTGCCAGCAGGGCAATACCCCAGGCGCCGCCTTCTCCTGCGGTCTCCATAACGGTAACCGGAACGTCCATAGCCGCCGCCATGATGCTCTGTCCTACGCCCTTGGTCTTGAAGAGTCCGCCGTGACCCATGACCTCGTCTGCCTGTACGCCTTCTTCCTTAAACAGGATATCTAGACCGGTTTTCAAAGCGCCCAGCGCTGTATACAGGTGTGCTCTCATGAAGTTCGCCAGCGTAAGCTTCGCGTCCGGTGTGCGGACAAAGAGCGGTCTTCCCTCTTCGAAGCCTGTCAGATGCTCGCCGGAGAAATAGTTGTATGCCAGCAGTCCGCCGCAGTCCTTATCTGCCTCCAAAGCCTTACGGTACAGGGTGCCGAACAGCTCGTTCATATCTACCTTCATGCCAAAACTCTCCGCGAACTCCCGGAAAAGTCCAACCCAGGCGTTCAGATCGGAGGTACAGTTGTTGCAGTGTACCATACCTACCAGACTGCCGTCCGGGGTGGTCACCAGGTCAATCTCCGGATGAACCTTCTTCAAGTCATGCTCCAGTACGATCATGGCAAATACAGAGGTACCTGCGGATACGTTACCGGTTCTCTGGGCTACGCTGTTGGTGGCCACCATTCCGGTACCTCCGTCGCCCTCCGGCGGACACATGGGAATGCCGCTCTCCAGAGTTCCCGAAGGATCCAGAAGCTTTGCGCCTGCTTCCGTCAGCACGCCTGCCTGCTCTCCCGCATTCTGTACCTTCGGCAGGATTTCGCGAATCTTCCATCCAAAGCCCTTATCCGCTATTTTTGCCTGGAACTTATCCAGCATTTCCTCGTTAAACTGCTTGGTCGCCGTATCAATGGGGAACATACCGGAGGCTTCACATACGCCCAGCGTCTTCTCTCCGGTCAGTTGCCAATGAATGTAGCCTGCCAGCGTGGTCATAAAAGTAATCTCCGGCACATGCTCCTCGCCGTTCAGAATCGCCTGATACAGATGGGCAATGCTCCATCTCTGGGGAATATTGTACTGGAACAGTTCGGTCAATTCCCGGGAAGCCTCACCGGTAATGGTATTTCTCCAGGTGCGGAAGGGCACCAGCTGCTTTCCGTCTTTATCAAATACCAGATAGCCGTGCATCATGGCGCTGATTCCGATGGAACCTACCTTGGTAAGCTCTACGCCGTATTTTTCCTTCACGTCCTCTTTCAGGGAAGCAAAGCTGCCCTGCAGTCCCTTCCAGACCAAATCCAGGGGATAGGTCCAGATACCGTCGCGAAGCTGGTTCTCCCAGTCAAAATTGCCCACTGCGACAGCCTTGTAGCTTTCATCCACCAATACCGCCTTGATACGGGTGGAACCCAATTCAATACCAAGGGATGTTTTTCCATTTAAAATAGCATCTTTTACTGTACTCATTGTGATAACCTCCACTTTTATTCGTTTATTTGTTGCCTTCGTTCGAATTTATACTCTATTTATACAACAGATTGCACAATACGTCAATGAGGAAAAGAAAAAGCAATACAACTTTTTGCAAAAAGTTGTATTGCTTTTTTGACTTATCTGTAAATTTGGATCGTTTACTGCTTCAAATTCACATCCAGCTGATTGAATGGAATCTCAATGCCATTTTCATCAAAAGCCAGCTTGATTTTCTCAATCAGCTCCCAGCGGGTCGACCAGTAGTCTTCCGCAGAAACCCAGCAGCAGATTTTCAGATTCACCGCGCTGTCTGCCAGGTCGTCTACTACAACCATGTTATTCTGATCCTGCAGGACGGCGGGCTGCGCGGCCAGCAGATTCAGGCAGACTTCTTTGGCCAGCTTCAGATTCGCCGTGTAGCTGACGCCCACAGTAATGTCGATACGGCGCTTGTCCTCAGCGGTCACGTTGATCAGACTGCTGTTAGACAGGGTGCCGTTGGGGATCACGACCTTTTTATTGTCAATCGTGAACAGGGTCGTGTAGAACATCTCAATCTTGGTCACCTTGCCCTCCAGGTTCCCGGAGGTGTAGATGATATAATCGCCCACCTTAAATGGCTTGATCAGCAGAATCAGCACGCCGCCTGCAAAGTTGGACAGACTGCCCTGAAAAGCCAGACCGATGGTCAGACCTGCAGAGCCCACCAGCGCCATGACAGAGGTGGTATCCACGCCGATGCCGTCGGCCAGAAACATGATCAGCAGGAAATACAGGAGCAGTTTAATCAGGGAATCCATAAACTGTATCACGCCCACGTCGGCTCCTGTCCGCTCCATGGAACGGCGGACGATTTTGCGGACTACTTTTATGAGCCTGCTGCCCACGATAAACAGGATAATCGTCAGCAGAAGCCGGAGACCAAAGCTTATGGCCACCGGAAGGTACTTATCAATGTACTCCTGGGTCCGGCTGATCTGCTGGGTTACATTTTCTATATTCTCGTTAATCTGAGCCGCCAGCTCCGGAGAGTCGGCGACGGTCGCTAACCATCTCATGCCTTCTTAGCACGTCCCTTCTTTGCTGTCGGTTTTTCTGCTGTCTTTTTTCCTGCCTCCTTCTTTCCCGCCGGCTTTTTCCCCTTCACCGGCAGCCTCTCCTCGGTGCAGGTGAACACCGCCACTCCCATGGGCGGAACTGTGATCTCAATGGAATCCTCGAAGCCGTCGCACTCGGATTTTTTCGACGTCTTCACCCGCTTATTGCGTACGTCGGTACCGCCGAACTTTTCACTGTCACTGTTGAAGATTTCCTTATATTTTCCCTCAAACGGTACGCCAATCTTATGCTTCTCATAAACCAACGGAGAGAAGTTGCATACGACTAACAGTGTCTCTTTCTCGGCTTTTCGAAGGAATACCAGCATATTTTCATCAGCGGAGATATTGTTAATCCACTGAAAGCCCTCGGGGGTGCAGTCGCCCGCATAGAGCGCCGGATGCTCCTTCACGAAGCTGTTCAGCGCCTTCACGAAGCCTCGCATATCGCTGTGATCCTGATACTGCAGAAGATCCCAGTCCAGGCTTTCCTTCTCGTTCCACTCGTCGAAGGTGGCAAACTCCTGTCCCATAAAGAGCAGTTTTTTGCCCGGATGCACGGCCATGAAACCGTAAGCTGCCCGCAGGTTATTAAGCTGGGAATCCCGGTCGCCCGGCATCTTGCCCACCATGGGGGACTTGCCATGAACCACCTCGTCGTGGGAGAGACTTAAGATAAAGTTCTCACTCCACGCATAGATAAAGCTGAAGGTCAGCTCGCCGTGATGGTAGCCACGGAATACCGGATCATAGTGCATATAACCCAGGAAATCATTCATCCAGCCCATATTCCATTTGAAATCAAAGCCGAGACCACCCTGGTCAAGATCGCCAGTCACCTTGGGCCACGCCGTGGACTCCTCGGCAATCAGAAGCGCGCCGTCTTTGCGTTTTTTATAGATAGAATTCAGGTGCTTCAAAAATTCAATGGCCTCCAGATTCTCCTTACCGCCATAGATATTCGGAATCCACTCGCCCTCATTTTTACCATAATCCAGGTACAGCATGGAAGCCACCGCATCCATACGGATGCCGTCGGCATGATACTTCTCGGTCCAGAACAGCGCGTTGGCAATCAGGAAGTTCTTAACCTGGGGACGGCCATAGTTGTAGAGCAATGTTCCCCAGTGGGGATGGGTTCCCTGCCGCGGATCAAAATGTTCGTAGAGGCAGGTACCGTCGAAGCCCGCCAGGCCAAAGACGTCTTTCGGGAAATGGGCCGGAACCCAGTCCAGAATCACGCCAATCCCCTGCTCATGCAGGTAATTCATGAAATACATAAAGTCCTCCGGCGTACCGTAGCGTGCCGTGGGGGCGTAATAGCCCGTCACCTGATAGCCCCAGGACTCATCCAACGGATGCTCCATAATCGGCATCAGCTCCACATGGGTATACCCCATCTCTTTCACATAGGAAGCCAGCATGGGAGCCAGCTCCCGGTATGTATAAAACTCCCGCGCGTCTTCCCCGTCCGGCTCCGGCTTTCGCCAGCTGCCCAGATGCACCTCGTAAATCAGCATGGGTTCTTTCTTATAATCTGTCGCCTTTCTCTGCTCCAGCCATTTCTCATCGGTCCAGGTAAAGCCGCCAAGCTCGGTAATAATGGAAGCCGTGTTGGGACGAAGCTCCGCCGCGTTGGCGTAGGGGTCGGCTTTCAGCATCGGCAGCCCCTGCTTCGTCTTGATTTCATATTTATAGCAGGCTCCTGCTTTCAGGCCCGGAATAAACAGTTCATGAATCCCTGCTTCTTTTATCTTGATCATGGGATTGCGGCGGCCATCCCACAGGTTAAAATCACCCACCACGCTGACGCGTTCCGCATTCGGTGCCCAAACTGCGAAATAGGTTCCCTCCACGCCGTCGATGGACATGGGATGCGCGCCCATTTTCTCGTAAATCGTATAATGAATTCCATTGGAAAAGTTTTCCAAATCCTGTTTTGTAAATACCTGCGGTGAGAATCGATAAATATCCTCCATCTCCTGCACCGTATTGTTATCATAGGTAACCCGGAAATGATACGCCGGAATCTTTCTGCCCGGAACCAGCGCCGCGAAGAAGCCTTCCTCGTCCGTTTTTTCCATCTCCACTGCCTTGCCTGTATCTTTTAAGATTACTTCCATCTGAACTGCTGTGGGCAGAAAAGCCTGTATCAAAGTTCCCCCCTTGACTTTATGAGGTCCCAGGATCTCCTGCGGCTCGTCCTCCTCTGAATACACCAGGGCCTCAATCCGCGGCCAGTTCATAAGCTCGTACAACTTCTTGTCCATAACCTTCTCCTCCTTATGCGATAAAACCTGTAACTGTTCAGTACCTGACCAGTTACAATGCAAAATCCATGAGAATCGGCTTCGCCGATGGGATTTTGCACTCCTGAATCACTTTCTTACGCCCTCAGCAGCAAGTGCTTCGGGCTGTACTGAACTTTTTTTAAATCAGGCCGTATCTTTGCAGCGCATGATAAATACCGTCTTCCCACATGCCTTCTGTTCGATATTTCGCCGTTTCCAGTACCTGCGTTTCCGCATTGCCCATGGCTGTACCATACTCCACGTACTGGAGCATCTCCATATCGTTGGGTCCATCGCCGAACGCATAGGTGTTCTTTAACGGAATCTCCAGCTCCTCCAGAAGAATCCGGATACCGTCGGCCTTGGAGATATTCTTTGGCATCATTTCCGTATAGGGTCCGTCCTCATAGCGGGCCAGTTCAAAAGCCCGTGAAAGCTCCGGAATCATTCGTTCAAAGGCCTCCATGTCTTTGATAGCCACAGTAATCTTGCAGGTCCGGTCCGTCATCAGATCCATCTCCTTCAGACGCTCCGGATAATCGTCTCTCAGCCGCAGTAAAATCCGAAAATAATCGAAGGCGTCGCCGTCCATCCGGCAGCTTAAATATTCCGGTCCCTCCAGTACTGCTGTGCACCCGTTTTTTTCCATTCTCGGTACAGTCTGCATCAACAGCTCGTTGGACAGTAACTCATTGCGCAGCACCTTATCCCCGAATTCCACCCGGGTTCCCGCACCGCTTATGACGCCGTCATGGGGCAGACAGAGTATCTCCGGAAACAGCGAGGATACGGGTCTACCCGTACACAGGATTATGATATGTCCGTTCTCCTTCAGGCGCTTCAGTCCCTCCACCGCGCTGTCCGGAATTCCCTTATCAAATTCATAAAGGGTTCCGTCTATATCAAAAAATACGATCTTTTTATCACTCATAGCTTCAGAAAATCCTCCTCAGAAATAATCGGGATGCCAAGCTCCTTTGCCTTCTTATTCTTGGATGAGGAAGAAGTCGTGTCGTTATTGATCAGATAATCCGTCTTGCCGGTGACGCTTCCGGTCACCTTGCCGCCCCGCTTCTCGATCTGATCCTTCAGCTCATTCCGGTTGGCAAAATGTGTCAGACTTCCGGTTACCACAAAGACCTTACCCTTCAAATCCTGCTCCCCGGATACCTCCTCCTTTACAAGGGTCAGCCGGGAAAGCAGGTGCTCGAAATGCTCCCGTTTTTCCACGTCCCGGAAGTACTCTACGAAGCTTCCGGCAATGACTGCGCCGATGCCGTCAATAGCCGCCAGTGCTTCCTCGTCCGCCGCCAGCACCTGCTCCACCTCGTCCTCAAACTGTCTGCATATAAGTTTTGCGCCGGACAGTCCGATATTCGGGATGCCCAGACTGTAAATAACTCTGGCAAGGGTGGTCGTTCTGGCCCGCTCAATGCCAGTCATCAGATTCTCGTAGGACTTTTCCCCGAAACCCTCCATCTCCACAATCTCCGCTTTATGGGAGCTCAGCTTAAAGATGTCCGCGAACTCGTGAATAAAGCCCCGACCGATAAATTTCTCCAATGAGGCCTCGGACAGTCCCTCGATATTCAGGGCGTCACGGCTCACAAATAAGGTAAAGGACTTGATTTTCTTCGCCTGGCATTCCGGGTTCGTGCAATAGAGGGATTCCACGTCGTTCGTTTTCCGAATCTCCGTGACACCGCCGCACACCGGACAGACCTCCGGGATATTCCGGACGCCGCTCCGGGTCTTATTTTCCGCAATCTGCGGGATGATCATATTGGCTTTGTATACTTCTATCGTATCACCCACGCCCAGCTCCAGTCCCCGCATAATGCTGATGTTGTGGACACTGGCCCGGCTCACGGTAGTACCCTCCAGCTCCACCGGCTCAAAGATGGCCACCGGGTTGATGAGGCCGGTTCTGGACGGGCTCCACTCGATTTCTTTCAGTGTGGTCTCCCGGATTTCGTCAGCCCATTTGAAGGCCATGGAATTACGGGGGAACTTGGCGGTTCTGCCTAAGGATTCGCCATAGGCAATGTCGTCGTAGAGAGCCACCAGGCCGTCAGACGGATATTCGTTCTTCTCGATGTGCTCCGCAAACCAATCCATGTTTTCCGACAGGGTCGCACCAGTTACCACCTTATATTCTACCACATCGAAGCCCTGTTCCTTCAGCCACAGGAACTGCTTCTCCCTGGAATTCTCAAAATCCATGCCCTCGGCCCGCACCAGCGCAAAGGCAAAGAAGTGGACGTTCCGCTTCGCAGTGATCTCATTATTCAACTGACGCACGGAGCCGCTGCACAGGTTCCGGGGATTCTTATACTTGGCGTCCGCCTCGGGAATCTCCTCGTTGATGCGTTCAAACTCGTGATAGCCGATGACCGCCTCGCCGCGGAGCACCAGCTCACCCTGAAACGGAATCCGTAAGGGCACATTTTTGAAGACCCTCGCATTGTTGGTGATGACCTCTCCCACCTCGCCGTTTCCACGGGTGACAGCCTTGAAAAGCCCGCCGTTCCGATAGGTCAGCACGATGGTCAGACCGTCCAGCTTCCAGGAAAGCAGGGTGCGGTGTTCGCCGATCCAGGCTGCAAGCGCGTCCCGATCCTTAGTCTTATCCAGGGACAGCATCGGGCTCTCATGCCGCTCTTTGGGAAGCTCGCTTAACACCTCGTAGCCCACATGGGCCGTGGGACTTCCGGCCAGCACCGTGCCGGTCTCTTTCTCCAGCGCCGCCAGCTCATCATAGAGCGCATCGTACTCATAATTACTCAGGATCTCCCGGGCTTCCTGGTAATAGGCCCGGCTCGCAGCGTTCAGTTTTTCCGTCAGTTCCTTCTGACGCTTCTTTTTTTCTATATTATTGTTCATGTTCTGTCTTCCTAATTTTTAGAGTCCTTCAGAAGCTCCTGGAGCTCCGCCATTTCCCGCTCACTAACCTTCCGCCAGGTGCCGGGCTTCATGCCCTTCAGCTCGATATTCAGCACGCGGATACGCTTCAGATGCTCCACATGATAGCCAAGAGTCTCACACATGCGCCGAATCTGACGATTCAGCCCTTGCGTCAGCACGATGCGGAAGCTGCATTTTCCAAGTTTTTCTACTTCACACGGACGGGTCATGGCATCCAGGAGCACCTCACCCTTTTCCACCTTCCGAATCCGCACACCGGACGCCATCTTCTGTAAAAAGGCGTCAGTCACGGGCTTATTGACCCGCACCAGATATTCTTTCTCGTGATGATTCGTGGAGCGCATCATCCGGTTCACCAGGCTGCCATCGTTGGTCATGAGAATCAGCCCTTCCGAATCCTTGTCCAGACGTCCGATGGGGTAAATCCGGGTGGGATAGCCCACATAATCTACGATGTTACGCTTCTCCCGCTTGTCCGTGGTGCAGATGACGCCGGGGGGCTTGTACACCGCCAGCAGAATCTGCTCCTCTTTCTCCCCGCCCAGGATCGTATCGCCCACCTGGACCTTCTGGCCGGGCTGGACCCGCTGGCCCATCTTAGCCGGGACACCGTCTATCAGCACCTTGCCCGCTTCGATCAGTCTGTCCGCTTCGCGCCTTGAGCATACACCGGCTTCGCTTAAATATTTATTCAGACGAATTTCTTCCATAATTTTCCTCCTGTCCACATCCTTTTACGGACATGAAAATAGCAGTGGCAAATGGATTTTAAAATCCATTCACCACTGCCTATTATACTGGATATTTCCGCCAGAAGCAAGGAATAGATGCGATTAGCAAACTCCCTGTGCCAGCATAGCATCAGCACAGGTTTCCAGTGTTTATGCGGTTTCTACCCTCTATTGTATATTATAGGCATATTACCATCGAAGATTATCTCGGTTTTATCCGGTTTATCTCCGATTTACGCTCTCTTTAAATATTCAGATGAACAGAAGCCGGTCAGGTTGCCGTATGCCACATAATACCAACGTGTTCCGTTGTAACTCGTATAGTAGCCATAGCACTGAACATCTGAACCTTTAGGCATGAGAGTGATTGCTGTTTTTCCGGTTCCTGCTCCAACTCTCAGATAGAGATTGCCGGTCGTTTTGTACTTTCCGGCGATAGCTGCGTCCTTACTCTTTGCACTTTCTACCTTTTTTGAAGATGATGTGCTTGCTGCCGGTTTTGCCGGAGTGGATGTGCTGCTAGGTGTGGATCCGTCAACAGACACAACAACAACAGTGTGCCCCTTGGTTTTTGTCACAAGGATGTCTCCAGGTTTAAACTGAGTCGAAGCTGTGACAGCCACTTTTTTCTCAAACAGACCGGTTTTCTCCAATGCAGTCGGCTCGGTGGATGTATTAAAGTTTCCGGCATCCTTTCCGGTTGCCTCGTAGATACATCCTCTTACAAGGTTGCTGCAATCTGTCTCTGTCTTTTCTGCGATTGCTTTCATGCTGCCGTACTTTTTCAGCATGGTAATAATTGAACGATGTGCCTGACAGTAGCCGATATTGTTGTTCATGCAGGCATCCCACATTGCTTTAGCAACTTTCTTTGCGTGTTCGTTACTCAGAAAGCGGAACATATACCATCCTTTGGTATGAACATAATAATTCTGTGTGCTTACCTCTACGCCATCCTGATCTCCCGGCTTGCCTCCGGCATACTTTCCGTTCTCATCTCTTCTTGCACTTCCGATAATTACTTTCATTGTCTTTTCCTCCTTTTTCACTGCAAACTGGTTATAATATTCCTTGGCATAAGATCCCCTGGTTGCCTTTACCTTTTGTCCCTGATCTTTCGGCTTTTCATATCCGGTCAGGATAATATTGGATGCTTCCTGTGTGGATTTTGCGGCTTTGAGTTTTGTAAGAACCCCTTTGTACGATCCGGTCAATTCCTCCCACAGAAATTCCAACTGCATCTCTTCGTCTCCGATGGACTTATTTTTCTTCTTGGCAAAATTGAGAAGATTCTGTTTTCTGCTCCAATAGGTCCACTGTGCGTACCCATAGCCGTAGGAATCCCGGACAAAGTTCCCATAGCTGCCGTTGTCTACCGCAGCGGTATATGTTTCATCTGTATACCCGCTCTTTTTCTCACAACTGTTCTGCAGATTGCGAGGATTGAATCCGCTCTCGGCTCTTATGCTTGCCATGACACCACTTGCGGCGTAATGGCTTAATCCTTTAGCACAAAAGAAGTTCCATGCCCTCTCCTGTGCTGTCGTACACAAAGCCTACCGAACAGGTAAGTGTGAGGGGATTTTACCGAACTACCAAAACCGGTAAGCGTGTATGGGTTCGCCCTTTCACAAAATACAATGGAAATTCTGGAAATAACAAAACATACAAAGTATAGGAGGATCACTATGAGTAATTTGAAAGTTTATGCAAAAACCATCGAAGATGAGGCTTTGGAACAGATTAACACTCTTCTGTCTCAGGATGCCTTTAAGGACTGTAAGGTTCGTATCATGCCGGATGTTCACGCCGGAAAGGGATGCGTCATTGGCTTTACTGCGGATCTCGGAAACAAAGTAATTCCAAACATCGTTGGCGTGGATATTGGATGCGGTATGCTTTGCGTCAGTTTAGGGCATATGGATTTTAATGCTGTTACATTGAATACTTTAGATCGTGTTATCCGCACCTATGTTCCAAGTGGGAAAAATGTGCATGATGGGCGGAAAATGCGTTTTGAAGAATTGAAAGAACTTTATTGTTACCGGGAATTAAAAGATACCAAACGTCTCGAACGCTCTATTGGCACTCTCGGCGGCGGCAATCATTTCATTGAGGTTGATGTTGCAGAGGACGGTTATAAGTATCTGATTATCCATACTGGCAGCCGCAATCTTGGGAAACAGGTGGCAGACTACTATCAGAATCTTGCCTATGAGTTGATGTGCGGTAAGGATGATTTGTATGATCGTCAGGAAAAGCTCATTGCCGACTACAAAGCCGCTGGAAGAAAATCTGAGATTGAATCCGCAATCAAGGAGCTGCGCCGAAACTTCCGTGCTGTCACTCCGAAATTGCCGAAAGACCTCTGTTATTTAGAGGGTAAGTACCGTGAACAGTATCTCCATGATATGAGGATATGTCAGAAGTTTGCCTACATGAACCGTGTTATGATTGCTCAGATTATATGCAATCACATGGGATCTCTTCCTTGACCTGATTGTATAATTCCCTTGTGAGAACATAATAGTTGTAATGGCCTACAAAGGATTTTGCAGCAGCACTATGGAAGTCCGCTTTCGACACCTTAATTTCATAGCATCGGAACACTCCCTTCTGCTTACGCCAGACATTTGAGCTAACTGTTCCTGGGTAAGTTTCTTCTTTTCTCTAAGTTCTCTGATTCGATACGCCATTACTGCGCCTCCTTTCTTTGTCCGATGTTTGCTCGACTGAACAATTTGAGTATAGCCGACTAAACATTTATTGTCAAGCACATTTTACAAAAAAATTGACTTTTTGTACAGTGCATTGTATAATGGACTAAACATCGAAAGGAGGTTTTCGTATGACATTAGGGCAGATAATAAGGGCATATAGAGAAGAAAATAGCATGAGCATGGATAGTTTTGCGAAAGCTAGTGGTTTGAGTAAAGGTTACATATCTCAGCTTGAAAATAATCTCAATCCGAAAACAGGAGAACCGCCTGTTCCGTCTATGACCTCTATAAAGAAAGCGGCAAACGGAATGTTTATGAGTTTTGATGAGTTGTTTTCTCAGTTAGACGATAATATGAAAGTATCGGTTTCTCCCGAAAAAGTGAAAATGGCTAAGAAAGCAATCCGTATACCGGTTCTCGGTAATGTGGCTGCCGGAATACCCATTGAAGCTATTGAGGATATTATAGACTATGAAGAAATTTCTGAGGAATTGGCTCATACAGGAGATTTTTTTGCATTGAAAATCAAAGGGGATTCTATGGAACCACGCATATGTAATGGGGATGTAGTAATCGTCCGTAAACAGAATTATGCAGAAAGTGGAGATCTCGTCATTGTATTGGTAAATGGAGACAGTGCTACCTGCAAGAAATTGGCAAAATATCCGAGTGGTATCAGGCTAATCCCTTTCAATCAGGCATACGAACCACTCTTCTACTCAAATGAAGAGATTGAAAACAAACCAGTGAGAATCATTGGTAAAGTCGTTGAAAATCGACAGAAATACTAAAATAGAAAACCGCCTCTGCTACCAACAGAGACGGTATCTATAAACACACACCGGAAAGCCGATGTATGCTCGTCTGAACACCTTGCATTATATCATCTTCCCGGTAGAAAAACAATATACCGGGCATTTTTACGCCCATTTTTAGGAAAAAGGAGGATGATATTATGCGTCTGCCAAACGGTTACGGTAGTGTAATCAAACTAAAAGGCAAGAGGCGTAAGCCTTATGCCGTCCGAACTTCTGAAATTTCTGAATTTGTAGAAATTGATGCTCCGAAAGAACCGCCGTCAAACATTCTGAGAGATTTTGTCCGATACAATTTCAAATGGCAATGGAGAAAACAGGTTTGGTCTGCCATCTCATCGGAACCAGTGTTGTCATTCGCTGAGGATCTTATGCAGGAAGAGGGATATGAGTATTCCATCTCCTACCGTCAGACATTTAAGTACCTTGAATATTTTGCCAAACAGGAGCACGCCTACTCTTACTTATCTGAATTGAATAATGCGGATGTCGTTGCTGAGCACATCAGATATGCCGAGACTCCCACATTTGCAGAGATGTACGGGAAGTGGAAAAATTATAGGAAAGCTCTGCCGGACAAAATATCTTCAAACACATGGAGAAACTACGAAATTGCCTTTAATCATCTGTCCGATCTGCACCACAAGAAATTTAATGCTCTGCGGACTGATGAAGTCCAGGAATGTATCAACAAATGGACCTGTAAATCAAATTCCACCGTTTCTAATATCCGAACCGTTCTCAATAATCTGTACAAGTACGCCCTGATGAACAACTATATAGAAAAAGATCTGTCACAGTTTTTTGTTTACTCATGGGTAAACCCGGAAGAACAGATTCATAGCAGATACACGAATGAGGAGATTGCAACCTTGTGGAGCAAACTGTATGTGGTAAACAATGTTGACCTCATCCTCATTACAATCTATACAGGTCTGCGTCCTACCGAACTGTTAGAGATAACCACGGATAATGTGCATCTGGACGAACAATATATGATTGGAGGAATGAAAACAGAAGCCGGAACAGACAGAGTTATTCCTATTGCAGACAAAATCCTGCCTCTCGTAAAGAACCGGTACGATGCCAACCGTAGATTTCTGGTAAACAACAAATATGGCAATCACTACACATACGGTTCCTATGTTAGTGCGAATTTCAATACAGTTATGAATAAGCTCAACATGAAACATCTTCCCCATGATGGCCGGCACACGTTCGCATCTCTCATGGATGATGCCGGAGCGAATGAGGTTTGCATCAAACTCATAATGGGTCACAGCATGAAAAACAATGTCACAAAGGGAGTGTACACACATAAAACCACACAACAGCTTATTGATGAAGTCAACAAAATTTAAGGGAGGTCATGCCTCCCTTTTACTGTATAAATATTCTAAAACAGTGCCAAAAACCAAGTATATTATGCGTATATTATGCAAAATCGTTTGTATCTTGCGTGTATATTATAAGTATATTGCCAGTATATTACTATCAAATTTTTACTCAAACTTACGAACACTCACTGTAAAAATACGCACAATAAAACCCCGGAAACATTGAATTTCCGGGGTTCGTTTTTATTGATTAGCACACACCCTGTGCTAACATAGCATTTACAACCTTCTCAAAGCCTGCGATATTTGCGCCTACCACATAGTTCTTTGCGTAGCCATAACGCTCTGCTGCGTCTGCTGCGTTGTGGAAGATATTTACCATGATGTTCTGAAGCTTTGCGTCAACCTCTTCGAAAGTCCAGCTCAGACGCTCGCTGTTCTGGGACATCTCCAGTGCGGATGTAGCCACGCCGCCTGCGTTGGACGCCTTGCCCGGTGCGAACAGAAGGCCGTGCTCCTGAATGTACTGGGTAGCCTCCAGAGTGGTCGGCATGTTCGCGCCCTCAGCCACTGCGATGCAGCCGTTCGCAGCCAGTGCCTTTGCATCGTCCAGCAGCAGCTCGTTCTGGGTCGCGCACGGCAGAGCCAGGTCTACCTTTACGCTCCATACGCCGCGTCCCTCATGGTACTCAGAGTTCGGACGATACTTCTTGTACTCGGTCAGACGGGCACGATTTACCTCTTTGATCTCTTTCAGGGCTGCCACGTCGATGCCTTCCGGATCGTATACCCAGCCGTTGGAATCGCTGCAGGTCAGAACCTTGACGCCCAGCTGAGTTGCCTTCTCAATAGCGTAGATAGCTACATTACCGGAGCCGGATACTGCAGCGGTCTTGCCTGCGATATCGATGCCGTTTGCCTTCAGCATCTCCTGTGTAAAGTAGAGGAGGCCGTAGCCGGTAGCTTCCGTTCTCGCAAGGGAACCGCCGTAGGAAAGTCCCTTTCCGGTCAGAACGCCCTCATAGAGACCGGTCAGTCTCTTGTACTGGCCATACATATATCCAATCTCTCTTGCGCCGGTTCCGATATCGCCTGCCGGAACGTCGGTGTCTTTGCCGATGTGTCTGTAAAGCTCTGTCATGAAGCTCTGGCAGAATGCCATAACCTCACGGTCAGATTTGCCCTTCGGATCGAAATCAGAACCACCCTTGCCGCCGCCGATGGGCAGTCCGGTCAGGGAGTTCTTGAAGATCTGTTCAAAGCCCAGGAACTTGATAATGCCCACATTTACGGACGGATGAAGACGAAGGCCTCCCTTATACGGTCCGATAGCGCTATTGAACTGTACACGGTAACCTACGTTCACCTGAACCTGTCCTTTATCGTCTACCCACGGAACACGGAACTTAATCTGACGCTCCGGCTCAACCAGACGCTCCAAAATTGCCTCTTTGCGGTACTGCTCCTCATGCGCTTCCACTACCGGACGCAGAGACTCCAGAACCTCTTTGACTGCCTGATGGAACTCCGGTTCGCCCGGGTTCTTTGTAACAACCTTCTCAATCACTTCATCAACATAAGACATTTTTCGTTTCCTCCTCGTGTGTTTCCCTTTTATTTTTAAGTACAAAAAAGGCGTCCAAAACAGAAACGCGAAATTCTTTTCTCACGCTTCTTTTTGACGCCTTTGTCGAGGTTTATTATGCCACCGCAGCACTCTTTTTGCAAGCGTTTTTTGTAAAAAATCCAAAAATTTTTTCATGACGTTCTTTTTTTGCTTAAAATTTTATCGTTTTAAACTGAGCCATCGCTACTCGTCCAAATAATTTTTCAGGCACTCGATATTCTTTTCCTCAAAATCCATCAGTTCTTCTGCCAGCTCACAATACTCCCGCTTCGCCTCCTGATTTTTCTTCACGGCCTTCATCAAATCGGTGATTCCCTTCGCGTTTCCTTCGATCATCAGCTCAGCCACATGTCCGGTGCTTGTATTCAGAAGTGTTCCGGCCTGCAGTGCCGTCCAGCTGGCCGCCTTTTCCACCGCCGAAGCGCCCTCCGGACGTTCACTTGCCTTTCGGATTTCTTCCGCCGCCTTATCCTCGAAAGCCAGAAAATGCACGGCCTGCCGGTTCAAATCCAGGGCCAGATCGTCGTCGTACACCTTACTGATGACTGTATTA
Source organism: Candidatus Dorea massiliensis AP6 (assembly GCF_964245105.1). Taxonomy (NCBI): domain Bacteria; kingdom Bacillati; phylum Bacillota; class Clostridia; order Lachnospirales; family Lachnospiraceae; genus Dorea; species Candidatus Dorea massiliensis. The sequence continues at coordinate 39,678 of NZ_CAXTKW010000013.1, forward strand.
ATGGTCTCCACTCCTTTTCGACTGCTGCGGTACGCCTCGTTCAGCACCGCCAAATCCGCGTTCGTAAGCATAAAAAAATCTCCTTTCCATAAGCGAAAGTCCGCCTGGGCTTTCGCTCATAGAATGTGGAGATTTTTAAAAAATATACGTTTGTCTTGCGGCTTTGCCTACTCCAGGTACTCAGTCATGCAGTAGCACTCTTTGCCGTTGTAGCTGATCTTGCTCCAGCCGTTATCATAACTCTCGATCTGTGTAACGCTTTCTCCCTGATATGCAGTACCCAGATATTCCGCGTCGGTGCTTGCGTCCGCACGGAGACGTACGCTCTCCTTGAACCGGGTCGCACGGTTCTGGGCGGTCGCGCTGCCTGTATCCTCAGCCGGTGTCTCTTCCTGAGCCGGTTCTTCCTGAACCTCCTCCTGGTTTTCCTCGGCAGGCTGCTCTTCCGCATTCTCCTCCGGCGCCGCTTCTTCGGTATTCTCCTCAGCTGCTGTGGAATCCTGCGCAATCTTCAGATAACGTTCCTCCTGCTTCGCAAGATTCTCGTCTGCTGCCTTGGCTTCCTCGTACTTGGTCTTAACCTCCTCACGGAGCGCCATTACATCGTCCTCCTGAGCTGCCTTTTCCACATACGCGTTCAGCTCATCGCTGGCCTCGCCGTTGAAAACAACCAGATTACCCTCGTCGTTGGTGTAGACATACAGCGGGGAAAGTCCCGGCGCCGGGGTATCGATCTGTGCGAACTTCAGCTCGTAATATACAAATACCAGATAGGAACCATCCTCCAGGCCCTTCTTGGTGTAACAGGAGATATTCTGATAGCCTTCTACCAGATCCTTGGAACGAAGGATACGGTTCTGCTCCTCCTCGCTGATCTGATCCTCTACGGACGCCAGACCATCCACATCGCCTGCGGACATGTAATCATAATACTTCTGCACCAGGTCGTTGACCTCCGGGTACGCGTCCTGCTCCAGCTGATTTGCTTCTTCCAGAGCTGTTTTCTCCGCCGCCTCTGTATCCTGCACTGCGCTGGTCATCACGGATCCCCCCTCAGCAGCGTTTTCCGTCTTCTTACTGCTACTGCTGCTGATGACGCTGGCTCCTGCGGCAATCACGAGACAGGCTGCGATACAGCCTACGGCCACCTGACGCTTATGCTCGTTTACCCAGGCGCTGAAGTTCTCCTTGTCAAAAAGTTCTTTTATATTATCAAATTTCATAGTTGCCTCCAAGCAGTTTTCACTTTGTAACAATTTCGTAACAAATCGATTGTAACAAACTTGAGCCAAAAAGGCAACCGTAAATTGTGATAAATTTGTGAAAATTGTGTAACGCCTTTCAAAAATCAATCATTTCCAGGCGTCTTGTCTCTTCCGAATAGAGATAAACCGTATCCGACAGTACTTCCGTACTGCGCACCTGGGTCCGGTTCATTTCCTGCACCAGGGCGCACAGCTCCCGGCTGTCGCCCACTGCGGAAGCCGGAATCAGAATCACTTCGTGGACGCTGCTGGGAATCAGATAATAGCTTTCCTCCAGCCGCCGGAAGCATTCTCCCAGGGCTCCGTCGTAGAGCAGGCAGGCCGCCCCAAAGGATTTCCGGCTGTTGGTCAGCACATACATGGGGACGCCTGCGTATTCCGGCTCCTGCTTTCCTTCCGACAGCTCGTAAATCATATCCTCCATGCTGACCAGTCTCTTTGGCAGCAGTTTTTCCGTATTCTCCTTCGCCGCCTCATAGAGCCAGGATGTATTTTTGCCCCAGAGCTCCAGATGGCTGTTACGAATCAACACTGTGGCATGTCCCACCGGAGTATCCGTCAGCAGGCTGTAGAATACCACTGCCAAATCAAGAAAGGGCAGATGGGGAATCTCCTGTAAAAGCTCCCGGTTTTTCTCATAATTGATGAGTCGATAGGCCACCGTGGGCCGCACCCGTTCCGGTTCCCGGAAGAAATCCACGTCAAAATGCTCCTCAAAGTCCGAATCTTCACAGCATTCCAGAATCTGATCACAGATCCCCCGAAGGGATCTGCCGTCCAGATACTCCCTGTAATAGGAATCCAGATAAATCATGGGCGCTACCCGTTTCCCCTCTTTGCGTACTGAGAGTCCGTCCATGATGATTCCATTGTTTTTCTCCAGTGGAATCAGCTGCAGTCTGGTTCCGCCGGGCAAAGATTCACGAAGGAAGCCTGTCACGGAACCCACAAATTCCTGATAGTTCATAATAATTTCCTTTCTTAACTGCGTTTCGTATGCTTCTCTTTCGTGTTTTTATCTTTTTTCGTTCCCGGGGAAGGATGCAGCGATTCGCTGCCGATTTTGAAGATGCCCTCATTATACTGGAAGCTTTTTCCTTTTGCAAGAGTTTTATGAAAATTTAACTTTTGGAACTTTTTTTATTTTTTACTTGCGTCAGCGAAAGATTTGTTGTAATATAGATTGGTAGCTGATATGCATCTGTAGCTCAGTGGATAGAGCACTGGCCTCCGACGCCAGGTGCCGCTAGTTCGAATCTAGTCAGATGCACTTCATTATACGTTTTCCGCGCCGCTGTCCTTCGGGATGGCGGCGCGGTTTTTTGCTCTATAGGAAATACCCTATCGAATAGAATCCCAGACATAAAGAGGAGTCCCGCTTTCCGCGAAACTCCTCTTTTTATATGAACTGACTTTATTACAATCTGATAACTTAGACTCTGGACAGATACTCGCCTGTACGGGTATCGATCTTGATCTTGTCGCCCTGCTCTACGAACAGCGGTACGTATACAACTGCGCCTGTCTCTACAGTAGCCGGCTTGGTTGCGCCTGTAGCCGTGTCGCCCTTGAAGCCCGGCTCGGTCTCGGTGATCTCCAGCTCTACGAAGAGAGGCGGCTCAACCGCAAATACGTTGCCATTGTAGGAACATACCTTAACCATCTCGTTCTCTTTTACAAACTTCAGGGAATCTCCGATATCATCCTTGTTCAGAGCGATCTGATCGTAGTTCTCTGTGTTCATGAAGTTGTACAGATCTCCGTCGTTATACAGATACTGCATCTCTACACGGTCGATTCTTGCTGCCGGGAACTTCTCGGTCGGACGGAAGGTCTTCTCAACCACGCCGCCGTTGATGATGTTCTTCAGCTTTGTTCTTACGAAAGCCGCGCCCTTACCCGGCTTTACATGCTGGAACTCCATGATCTGATATACGTTGCCTTCAATCTCAAGTGTAACGCCGTTTCTAAAATCTCCTGCTGAAATCATATTAAAATTTCCTCCTAATGTCTTAAGCGCAACCCTCTGCGCATGAAAATTTAACTTGTAACTGCTCGCACACAATTACCTAAATTGTATTCTATAATAAAACCGTCGCTTTTTCAAGACTTTTCTGCATCCATTCCTATACTTCTGTCAATTCTTTTGGCGAATGGGTCAGATTGCGGATGCCGTTCTCTGTAAGAACCACCATATCCTCGATGCGGACGCCCCCAAAATCCGGGATGTAGATACCGGGCTCCACGGTCTCGATCATGCCCGGACGCAGCACATGTCCGTCCTTGGGCGACAGGGCCGGCTTCTCATGAATCTCCAGTCCCACGGAATGCCCCAGGGAATGACCAAAATACTGCCCGTAGCCTGCCTTCTCTATGACGTCCCTGGCCAGCCTGTCGCCCTCGGCGCAGGTCATGCCCGGTTTCAGGCCCGCAAGCGCGGTCTTCTGTGCCTCCAGCACCACATGATAGACTTCCTTCTGCTTCTCGCTTGCCTTACCTATCACCACCGTCCGGGTCATATCAGAACAGTAGCCATGATACCGGCAGCCGAAATCCATCGTCACGAAATCACCTGGCTCCAGTTTCTTCTCAGACGGAACCGCATGGGGCATGGCCGAATGATATCCTGAAGCCACAATGGTATCGAAGCTGGTACTCTCGGCCCCGTGGCTGCGCATATAGTATTCCAGCTTGGCCGCGATTTCCAGCTCGGTGACGCCCGGCTTCAGTTCATTTAAAATATAGGAAAATGCCGCGTCGCCGATGCTCTCTGCCTTCTCCATCCACTGCAGTTCCTGCTCATTTTTAATCACACGAAGCTCCGACAGGCTGTCGCCCAGCATAAACCAGTGCTCCGGCCCAAAGCCCGATTTCTTCCAGAGGCTGTTCCAGGTACCGTAAAGCATGGCATTTTCCTCAAAGCCCAGGCGCTCCACACCGTCTTCCCGAAGAAGCTCGCCGAGCATCACGCCATAGCTCCGCTCCCGGCTCATGGTCTGAACCTCACATCCTTTCCCTTCCTCTTCCGCCTGCAGGGTATAGCGGCTGTCTGTCAGAATCACTTTCCGCTCACGGGTCAGGTACAGATAACTCTCCGTGCCTGCAAAACCGCTGAGATAGCGGATATTAGCTGGAGAGGATACAAGCGCCGCGTCCACATTTTTTTCCTTTAAAAGCTCCGATATCTTCTCTGCTGTCATTTCTTTGCTTCCCTTCTTTTATAGAAAAACAGCACAATCTTTTCCAGATAGCGCTTCAACACAATCTGAATCTCCTCATGGGGATCGATGGGTTTTGTGAGAATCGAGTACATGCCCGTCCGGTTGGCCCCCCATACATCGGTGAAAAGCTGGTCGCCGATAAACAGCGTATTGCTCCGGTCCGTACCCATACGGGCCATGCCCTCCTGATATCCCCGGCGGCTGGGCTTGTCTGCCTTGTATACAAAGGGCGTCTCCATGGCGTCCGCGAAAGGACGCACCCGGGGTTCCTTATTATTGGAAATGAGACAGGTGGCGAAGCCCATCTCGTGAAGCCGCTGAAAGAGCTCCACGCTCTGTGTTGTAGCGGGAGCTCCATGAGGTACCAGGGTATTGTCCACATCAAACAGGATGCCGCGGTAGCCCCTGCGATACAGACCTTCAAAATCAATTTCATAGGTGGAATCTACATATTCTTTCGGGTAAAATGCCTGAAACAAAATCATTTCTCCTTACTAATTTCCTAACATTTTCTTCAGCTCGCTTAAGAAGGTATTTACATCCTTAAACTCCCTGTATACAGAGGCAAAGCGCACGTAGGCCACGGAATCCAGATCCTTTAAGCGATCCATGACCATCTCGCCGATGACAGAGCTTGGAATCTCCCGCTCCTCCCGGTTGAAAATATCACTCTCGATGCCGTCTATCATGGCATTGATGTTCTTTAAGGGCACCGGCCGCTTGTGGCAGGCTCTTAAGATACCGTCCTCAATCTTACTTCTGTCATAATGCTCCCGGTTGTTATCCTTCTTTATTACCATGACCGGAATCGTCTCGATCTTCTCATAGGTGGTAAACCGCTTGCCGCATGCGTCGCAGAGACGGCGGCGGCGGATTGAGCTGTTGTCGTCTGCCGGTCTTGAATCAATCACGCGTGTATTTTCCTGACTGCAAAATGGGCACTTCATTCCATTATCCTCCGGTTTTTTGATGGTTCCAGTATAGTACATCTTCTGGTTTTATGTCAATCATTGTCATAGGAAATGATAAGAAATCGCCGGAAAAAGATTTTTAAGCTTCTGCACATCTCCGTTTCTATTGCATAAAATAATTTAAGAAACTTTCTTCCGGGAGCATCTCATGACTTTCTGCGAACTGCGTGAAAAAGATGTGATTAATATCCATGACTGCAAGCGCCTGGGCTGTGTATCCGATCTGGTCTTTGATCCAAAAAACGGCTGTATCCTGGCGTTACTTACCACCACCAGCGAAAAGCTCTGGGGCTTCCTGGGGAAAGAAAATGAGTGTGAGATTCCCTGGTGTAAGATCCGGCAAATCGGGCCGGACATTATATTGGTTGATATAGATGAAAAGCTGCATAGACAGCCATAAAAAATGGCCGCAAAAAGGAACTGTATCCAAGTTCTATTCCAGTTCCTTTTGTACGCTTTCGCTATTCATTTTCACATTGTCTACTTTCTCTTTACCCCATGGGAATCTCCTTCGGCACCCAGATCCGGCTGCCCTCGTCGATGCCCGGCTGGGTCATCCGCACCCGGATGGTTCCGTCTGGGAACTCATAATTTACCCACACATCGCCGCCATCCGCGTCTTCCGTCTTCCCTATGCCGCCGGACACGTGCAGAGTCGTCTCCAGTGCCTTCACCGGTGTGGAAAATGCTTCCCCATAATAGGACTCTGCCACATCGTTCTGCACCAGATAGGAAGCGAAGCTGGAATCCAGATCTGCCGTTTCGTCCGTGGGCTTCAGATAATCCGGCTGCCACATCCGGTAAGCCTCCTCAAATTCTGCAGCACTGGTGATATCATCATAATATTTCGTTTTCCAGGCCGTCACACGGTAGGTATCCCCGTTCTTTTCCAGTGTAATATAATCCTTCCAGGACCACCACAAAGGATCGCTGGTCATGGACGGATAGGTAATCTCTGCCTCTGCATTGCCGTCTCCAATGCTCAGGCTGATGGTCGGGCCGTCTGCCAGAAATGGGCTGGATACACCCATGGTCTTGGTCCCGTCTTCCAGCACCTGGATACCCAGGTCGTCACTGTGCTGCAGCACCGGGCTCAACAATTTCCAGACGGTATCCGCATCCCGATTGCCTGCCGCTTCCGCAAAGGTTTTTACCACCTCGTAAATTTTTTCCTCATCACCACCCAGCTTCAGATTTTCACCGGATACAAAGGAAGCCGTATCTTCTCCGCTGCTCAGTTTTCCGGCCAGAAAGATAGATGTAGAACCGTCCGCGCCGCCGATGATGTCCTCGTCGAAAGTCGAAGCCGGATTGGACAGGCAGAACCAGGCTGCGCCCGCCACCAGCGCCACGGCTGCTGCCGCGATTCCCGCTCTGGTCTTTTTATACCGGAGAATATTCTTAATCCGGCTCTTCACGGAATTCTCTCCAAATGCCACCGGCGTGCCAGTCAGAAACGCGCCCGGTGCGGAAAGCTTCAGCAAGAAGGTACTGTAACGCTTCTTTTCCTCCGTCCCCAACTGTTCCAGCACCTGTTCATCGCAGGCCATCTCCATATCCCGGGCCAGCAGTATAAAGGCCAGCCACAGCAGGGGATTGAACCAGTGTACCACACATACCAGCCAGGCCAACAATTTTACCCGGGAATCCTGACGCCGCTTATGGGTCTTCTCATGCGTCAGTACCAGAATCCGTTCTTCTGATGTAAGTCCTGCCGGGAGATAAATCCGCGGCCGGAAAAAGCCCATCAGGAAGGCAGAGCCTATCCAATCTGACTCATAGACGCCCTCTTCCAGCTTCACTGCCAGAGCAGTCTTCCTACGCAGCCGCAGCCAGGAAAACAGACCGTAAAGCAACACCACTGTCACGCCGCCCAGCCAGATTCCAAACAGGATATTTTCCAATATAACCTCTGCTCCTGCCTCCGTTACCGTCGCCGCATTTACAGCCGCAGCGCCCTTTCCATCGCTCAGTGCGCTTCCTATGCGCTCCAGCACTGCTGTTATCCTTGCGCTCTGGTATCCGGCCAGAGTAAAGGTCATTCTGCCACCTGTCGAGTGAAAGCCCGGCACTCCATTCAGAATCCGGTAAAGACTGAAAGGCGACTGAAATGAAACCGAACACACCGCCCGGAAGAAGACCGGCAGCCACAAAAACGTCAGATATCGCTTGGGCAGCCGCGCCAGAAGCACCCGCACCGCCAGAACCAGCAGAACCGCCAGTGAAGCAGCCAGAGTCAGATTCCCTAATACCGTCATAAAGTCCGTCATCTCATATCCTCCCCGTCTTCCTGATAAGTGTCAATCAGCTGTTTCAGTTCCTCAGCCTCTTTCCGGCTAAGCTTCTTCTCTCCCAGGAATGCTGCCACAAAGCCCGGCAGAGAATGGTCAAACCATTTTTCCACCACAGCCTGGCTCTCGTAACGCTGCACAGTCTCCTTCTTTACCAGGGCTGTCACAGCCCCATTCTCATTTTTCAGAATTTTCCGTTCTACCAGCTTTCGAAGCACTGTGTAAGTGGTCGATTTCTTCCAGCCCAGTCTCGGCAGGCATTCCTTGTAAAGTTCTGTGGAGCTTAAGGGCTCCTTTTCCCATACAATCTCCAGCAGACGGTATTCCGCGTCGTATAACTTTAAATCTTCCATTGAGATTTTGCACCTCCATATCTTTTCCATGTTATATAGTCTATCGCTTTAAACCGGTTTATCTAATTAAACCTTACCATAAACAGCTGCACCTGTCAATCTGCCAATTCTTAAGTTTTTCTTTCTTTTCCGGATCTGAAAAGGACGAAAAACCTTTCCGGCTTTTCGTCCCACTACCATATCCGCTATCTATACCTCCAGCAGCTCGATTTTCTGCCCGATATACTGTCGCACATCGTCCTTCTCCATTCCCAGCACGACAGCCAGCTCCGCATACAGATGCTCCTCCGCCGTATGGAAATACCGATCGTCCACCGTAGTGGCCCGCTTGCCTTCCGCCTCACGCTTCCGACTCCGGAGATAGGAGGTCTTGATGATCCGGATCCATTCCCCCGGCTTACCGCTCTTGATGGCTTCTTTGTAAAGGCGCTCCCGTTCCTTATCGTCTGTCTCCGTCAGTTCCTCAATCTCCGGAATCCGCTCCACCAGCGCTTCCGCCTCTGCCTTATTCATGACGGCCCGCATGGCGATTTTACTGTTGTCCACCGGTGTGAAAATGGTGTTGCCCTTCTGAAAGCAGGGGCGAAGCACATAGTAAAGCTTCTCCCCGGAGGCTCCCTTCATCTTCATTCCCGTAATCTCTTCCACCAGACACACGCCTGTCGTTCCATATACAATATAGCCGCCTTTTTCAAACATGAGAAACCTCCCTCTTATCATCAGTCGTTCTATCTTTCACACAAAAAAACCGCGCGCAGTCAGCGAAACGGTTTATTAGCTACTATATTTTAATATTACCAGAATATTTTCTGTTTTTCTAATGTTTTTTCGTCTGTTTTCTGTTTTTCGTGATTTTGCATGATACACACAGATCCGTTTTTGTGCGTTTTTTCCATACTTTTGCGGCTCGGGGACGTGAAAAAGGCAGGTCGGCCTTGCAGCCTCCTGCCCTTTTCTTCTGTCCCGTATGTAAAGTCTTGTTATGGAAATATAATAGAACTATCTTTTTTATACCAGCTCTTTCATATCCTATTCCTCCTCTATGATATACAGAAAGAACGCGGTTCTCTCTGAAATCGGTATTCTTACCTGGAGTGTAGTCTCCGACATCTCGAAGAATTTCTCCATAATCAGGAACACATCCGGGTATTCCTTTTTCACCCGGTAATACTCCTGGTTGAACTCGCCGTTGGGATCCTCGGTGACCTCTCCGGAGAGCCAGCGCTTCACAGCCATGCTCATATGAATCACCAGACCCAGCATGGCGTCCTGACCCATCCGGATCTGGGGCGGAAGCTTGGCCACATATTCCAGCAGCGCCAGAATCAGGTCGCTCATGGTTCCGGCTGCCTCGGCCAGATTTTTCCCGGAATTCTGTCCCTGAAGCTGTACCGATACGGGCATCTCGGGCTTGGACTGGAACGAGGCCTGGTTCTTCTGCTTCATAGGAAGCTCGTCCACCAGCTTTCCATATTTCAGGAAGTCCTGGATTCTCTGAATATCCTCCGCCAGCAGCACACCGGAAATCTTCACTACCGGCACCAGGCTGTTCTCCAACGGAATCGTGGAAATGGCAAAATCCACGCCCTTCAGATCACTGGCCTTTAAAAGCTGATAGGGGGAAACCTGTCCCACCACATTCAGCATCGGGAATACATGCTTGATACGGAGCGTCAGGAAATGGGACAGGCCCTTACCGGTGGCGCAGACCACCATGACATTTTTCCGTTCGCTCTCCGCCTGAATTCCATTTTTATATAAGTAAACTGCCAGATAGCAGATTTCCATCACACCGAGCTTCTGCCCGATCTCGTCCTCGATAATTTCCGCAAGCTTCTCTGCCAGCTGGAAATAGGAATAATAGTATTCCTGAATCTCCTGGAGCACATAGGCATTCTCTTCTTCCTGCCGGTCTGATCCACTCATGGTCAGGTAATTTTTCAGGTGCTCCTCCAAGTCCCGCCGGAGGCTCTGAAGCTCGAAGCTTTCCCTCTCCTCGCCATTTTCCAGATAGGACATGATCCGCTCCATGATACGCTCCAGAATCTCATCCCGTACCCGGTAGCCCTCGGTACAGACGCCATAATCGCGAAGAACCGCGGAAAGCCTCTGAAGCTCCTGTCGATTGCAGCCCCGGCTGTCCTCCTCGCAGAGCTTGGTCAGAAGCTTTACCGCCTGTTTTCTGAGCGTAAGCTCGTCGCCCTCCAGTCGGTAGCCCTGGGCCTTCCGGATATCCAGCCGGAAGCTTCCGCCGAAATATTCCTCCAGGCGGCCCAGGCCTCTGGTCAGCGTGGACTTAGAAGCCAGATAAACCTCCGCCAGTTTTTCTGCAGTCACATAACCTTTCTGGCTGAACAGGTAGAAAAACAGACTGGCAAAGCGCTGTTCCTCATCGCCGTCTACGAAGCTTCCCTTACTTCCGCTATCCCACTGGACCAGCAGAGCCGAACAGTCCGGCTTCTGGGCGGCCGGAATAAAATATCCTTTCTTAGTCAGGTAGCCAATTTCAATACCGTATTCCTGACAAATCCGCTTCAAATCCTGCATATCATACCGGATGGTCCGTTCGCTCTTCTGAAGCTTCTCCTTTAAGGTGGCAATATCCAGAGGAACACCCGCCATCATCAGCTGTCTGAAAATCTCAATCTGTCTCGGTTTTGGAATTTCTCTCATGTGCTCCGCCGCCTTTCTTTCTCAGATAATACCGTATTTCTCAAGGGCCTGGGCAATGCCGTCCTCATTGTTGCTGCCGGTCACAGCAAAGGCGTGATCCTTCACATAATCCGCCGCGTTTTCCATGGCGATACCATAGGCTACGCTGTGGAACATATCCACATCGTTTTCGCCGTCTCCGAATGCGATGACCTCTTCCGGCTTAATACCCTCCCGTTCCATCAGCTCCTTCAGTGTCCGTCCCTTGGGGATTCCCTTGGGCGCAATCTCGATGAGCCTGGGATCCGTCCGGACGATCTCGTATCGGTCCGCATACGCCTCCGTCAGCATTTTGTAAAGCTCGTTGATCCGCTCCGGATTGTCCGTGGCATTGATCTTATTCAGGCTGTCCGGCAGTTCCTCCATGGACGTAATCTCGATGAGTCTGGGATAACCATTGATATTCTCGGTCACCCAGGACCAGGCTCCGGCCACCATAGGGTGATCCTCCGAATATCCTTTTTTAACACGCTCCCGCTCCTTAATGGGCCTCATCCAATCCGGAATCCAATAATGGATGGTGTCGTCCTCGTAACACTGAATTTCCACCTCCCAGTTCTGAAGGATCGGAAAGAGCAGCGCTGCGTCCGCCTGAACGAGGCAGGTCTTTTTATGGCGTCCGCCCTCGGTCAGGTCGTTGACGGTCAATCCGTTATTTTCAATGAGACAGCCACCGTACTTCAGAAGCTCCAGCTCCCTGGCGTAGGGCATCTGCCGCACATAGCTGCGACCACTGGCCAGAATCAGGCGGATGCCTTTTTTCTGACAGACCATCAGCGCCTCCTTTGTGCGCGCTCCAATCTCATCTCTGCCGTTCAGCAATGTACCGTCCATATCGGTTACAATCCACTTTACATTCATTTTACTTACCCCTTATATGTCTGTAATCATAGCATAGCTTTTCACTTCAATAGCCACTATTTCTTTGCACTTTTCTCTGTATACATTGCAAAAATGAATCTGTTTTGTCAAGGTCTAATATTTTTTTTATTTTCAGAAAACCTGCATAGAAAAATTTCCATTCGGAAATCTTGTTATTATCAAATTTTTACAGGAGGCGTATACCGGATGGCACTGAATAAGGTTGAAATTTGCGGGGTAAATACAGCGAAACTGCCTGTCCTGACACAGGAAGAAAAGGACGCTTTATGGAAACGGATTACAGCGGGCGACGCAACCGCCCGGGAGCTTTATATCAAGGGCAATCTCCGGCTGGTTTTGAGCGTTATCAAGCGATTTTCAGGAAGTTCGGAAAATGCGGACGACCTGTTCCAGATCGGGTGTATCGGTCTCATGAAAGCCATCGACAATTTTGACAACACCCTGGGCGTCAAATTTTCCACTTATGCAGTCCCCATGATCGCCGGGGAAATCCGCCGTTATCTCCGGGATAACAACAGTATCCGGGTCAGCCGTTCCTTACGGGATACGGCCTACAAGGCTATTTACGCCAGGGAAAATCTGACCCGCCAGTATGCCAGGGAACCATGCTTAAGCGAAATCGCCACGGAAATCGGCATTCCGGACGAGGAAATCGTCTTTGCCCTGGACGCTATCCAGAGCCCGGTCAGCCTCTATGAGCCGGTCTACACCGAGGGTGGCGATACTCTCTATGTGATGGACCAGATTAGTGATAAAAAAAACAGGGAAGAGCTCTGGATTGAAGAACTCTCCCTGAATGAGGCCATGAAAAAGCTGTCAGACCGCGAACATTATATCATTGAGCTCCGTTTCTTCCAAGGTAAGACTCAGATGGAAGTTGCCGATGAAATCGGCATTTCCCAGGCCCAGGTCAGCCGTCTGGAGAAAAACGCGCTGAAATGTATGCAGAATTATCTGGCGCAATAATTTATTCGTATTTCATGATTTCTTTTTTCAGGCGGCGGATAATTTTCTTTTCCAGTCTGGAAATATAGGACTGTGAGATTCCCAGGAGATCCGCCACCTCCTTCTGGGTCATCTCCTCGCCATGAGGATTTTTCAGTCCAAAACGAAGCTCCACGATGGTGCGCTCCCGTTCAGACAGTGTCTGAATGGCCTTGTCAAGCAGTTTTCGCTCCATCTCTGTCTCGATATCACGGTAAATGACGTCCTCATCGGTTCCCAGAATATCAGACAGCAATAATTCGTTGCCATCCCAGTCCACATTCAGGGGCTCATCAATGGAAACCTCAAGGCGGGTCTTGTTGTTGCGGCGCAGATACATCAGGATCTCATTTTCAATACAGCGGGAGGCGTAGGTGGCCAGCTTGATATTTTTTCCTCTGTTGAAGGTGTTGATGGCTTTGATAAGTCCAATGGTTCCGATGGAAATCAGATCCTCCACGCCCACGCCGGTGTTGTCGAATTTTTTCGCGATATAGACCACCAGGCGCAGGTTGTGCTCAATCAGAAGGGAGCGGGCTTCACCGCCCTCCTCCGTGCCAAGACGCGCAATGGCCCGGGCCTCATCCTCCGCATTTAAGGGCGCCGGAAGCACCTCCGCGCCGCCGATATAGTGAATTTCATTTTTCCTTCCCACAAACAGGGTGGAAAAATTAGGGATCAGCTTTAACTGAATCTGATTTGGAATCGCTACTTTGATAAGCATACTTGTTCTTTCCTCCCACTCTCATTTCCGCATTCTCTGCGCTATATGGCTCCAACAGGGCCGGATGCAGAATCATGCTGTAATTTTCTGTCGAAGAAAGTGGTTCTTTGGTAATGCCAAGCAAAGGCTTTTCTATGTGGATACACACGCCGTCCGGTCCTGTAAGCTCCAGTTCATCTGCGTAAAAGGCCGGAAGGAAACCGTTTTTCCGGCCTACGCTGTGATAAGGAACCGGATAAAAAACCATCTCCTTTTCCCCAAGAAGCGCCGCCTTCAGATCTGCTGTGATGATGCTCACAGGCTTTCCGAAGACCGGATCCCGAAGACTGTTGCCCGTGTCCAGAAGCGCCCGAACGGTGCAGGTGTTTTCCCGGTACCGGATAGTGACGGAATATACGCATCGTTCCTGTTCTTGCTGCCGAAATATAAGCCTGGCAGTCAGCTTCAGCAGCTCGTAGCTTACCAGCGTAAAGAACAGAAACGGATATACCGGAAAGGCAAAGGCACTTCGAAGCCATCCGAAGATGCCTCCCAGCAGGAAGCCGTTCAGGTACAGCAGAAACAATGCTTTGCCCAACAGGCCTTGCTGATTTTTCGGAAGACTTACGCAGATCATTCCGACCGCCGCCGCTCCATACAGGATTAGTTTTCCGGCCAGACTGTTCTGTCCTCCTGCCAGGTAGACAAGACAAACCGTCAGACTTCCGACTCCTGCTGCAAGAAGTCTCTTGAATGCCGGAATCCTGATTTTCAGCATCCGTCCCGTCACCGTCAGCAACAGATAATCCGTCAGCAGATTTTGCAGGAAAAACGCGTCTATGTACAGCGTGTAGTACACGGCCCACCTTCTTTCTGTTCTCCATTATAGGGAAGGTGGGGCGCGAAATTTGTAACTATGTGGGGGATGGGGGATAGATTTATCTTACTTATTTCGACAATAATAAACGGACGAAGATAGAGAAATTCCTCATGTAAAATTCCTATCGTCTTTCAATAAGCAGAAGATAGAAATATCCCCTCTCACCTGGTTTAGCTTGTTTTCCACAGCTTTTGTTTGCGCTGGCAGCGCCTGAAGGAGCCACTGTTTGAGGCCCGTAGGGCCGAGTTTGGCGGTCAGGCGCGAATAAGCCGCGCGAACGAAAGCAGGAAAACAATGCGTTCCAGGTGAGAGGGGATATTTCTATCTTCGTACGTATTAAATTTTTCTAACGCTCATTGTAATCGTCTAAGAAGTTATACACTTCATCATCCTTGTGATATCCGATGACCGTCCGTAGGTTAATATTGTGGACGCTCTGGAAGATATTGGACTCGATGACGTCGCTGGTGGCACGGAACTGCTTCATCAGGCCCTTCATCTCGTCGCGCTTGGAGCCCCGCTCGCCGCCGCAGGTGGCGCAGTTCTCAGTGAAACGGCAGGCGCACTGGATGAAATGGAGCTTGTGATAGTCGCGCCATGCTTTGATGTCCTCTTCCTTGATCTTGTACATGGGGCGGATCAGCTCCATACCCTCGAAATTCTTGCTATGAAGCTTGGGCATCATAGTCTCGATCTTGCCGCTGTAGAGCATCCCCATCAGGATGGTCTCGACCACATCATCAAAATGATGTCCCAGAGCGATCTTATTACAGCCCAGGGCCTTGGCCTCGGCGTACAGGTTACCCCGGCGCATGCGGGCACAGAGGTAACAGGGATTGCGGTCCACACCGGCCACAATGTCGAAGATCTCGCTCTCGAAGACGGTAAGCGGAATGCCCAGTACCTTGGCGTTGTCCTGAATGATTTTCCAGTTATCCGCATTGTAGCCCGGGTTCATCACCAGGAATACCAGTTCGAAGGGATATTTGCCGTGGCGCTGCAGTTCCTGCATGAGCTTGGCCATCAGCATGGAATCCTTTCCGCCGGAGATGCAGACCGCAATCTTGTCTCCAGGCTGAATCAGATCGTAATCCGTGATAGCCTGGGTGAATTTGCGCCATATAGGTTTCCGGAATTTTTTAATAATGCTGCGCTCGATTTCCGCCGTTTTCTCTTTGCGGGCGTCCTCTTCCTGCACAAAACTGGCCAGCTGCATACGCAAATAGGCGCGGTAACCGCCTTCCACGTTCCAGGCGTCGTAGCCGTTCTGCTCCAGATAGTCCACATACTCCATGCTGCGCTCACCGGTATGACAGAGCAGATACACCGGTTTGTCCTTGGAAATCTCTTCCTTGCGCTCCGGGATCTCCTTCATGGGCATGCTGATCGCTCCGTCGAAGGTTCCTCTCCGGTATTCGTCCGCCGGACGCACATCCAGAACTGTTATAGTCTCGGGCTTTTGTTTCATCAATTCTTCTATGGTAATGGTATTCATCCTGTTCCTCCATTTAAAAAGCCGTGGAAGCAATCGCCACGGCTTTTTTGATTCTCATACGTTCTTGGTTTATTTATGTCTCTGCAGGAATTCCGGAACCTTCAATTCGTCCACCTGGACTCTGCTCTCCGGACGCTTCGGAATATTCAATCCCGGCAGGGGCTTGAATACCGGCGGCTCGGCGGAAGTCTGTGTGCCGGCGCTCTGGGCGGAAGCTTCAAAGCCTGTCTTCGCAGCTGTGGGCATCTTTCCAAAACTGCTGTTCTTCGGCAGAACCTTGGTGCTGCTGTTCTCATCCAGTCCGGTGGCAATGACGGTGATGGTAGCTTCATCGGTGTATGTATCGTCGTACATCGCACCAAAGATAATGTTGGCGTCATCACCTGCCAGCTCCTGTACATAGCTTGCGGCGTCGTTGGCATCCATCAGGGAGATATCTCCGGAAATATTGATAATAACATGGGAAGCGCCCACAATGGTCGTCTCCAGAAGCGGGCTGGCCACAGCCTGCTTTACTGCGTCCAGGGCCTTGTCATCGCCCTTACCGGAACCGATACCGATGTGTGCAATACCCTTGTCGGTCATAACCGTCTGTACATCCGCGAAGTCCAGATTAATCAGGGCCGGCAGGTTAATCAGGTCGGTAATTCCCTGTACCGCCTGCTGCAGAACCTCATCTGCCTTCTTCAGAGCATCCGGCATGGTTGTACGGCGATCCACAATCTCCAGCAGCTTGTCATTGGGGATCACAATCAGGGTATCCACGCTCTCTTTCAGCTTCTGAATACCTTCCAGCGCGTTCTTCATACGTACTTTATTCTCAAAACGGAACGGCTTCGTAACCACACCGACAGTCAGAATCCCCATATCCTTGGCCAGTCTGGCAATAACCGGCGCTCCGCCGGTACCGGTGCCGCCGCCCATTCCGCAGGTCACGAACACCATATCCGCACCCTGAATAGCTTCCTTAATCTCCTCGATGCTTTCTTCGGCAGCCTTCTCGCCGATCTCCGGCTTGGCTCCGGCACCCAGTCCCTTAGTCAGCTTCTCGCCGATCTGGATGGCCCGTTCCGCCTTGCAGAACTGCAGCGCCTGCTTGTCCGTATTGACTCCGATAAATTCTACTCCTGCAATCTGCTCATCTATCATGCGGTTCACCGCGTTATTGCCGGCGCCGCCGACTCCAATCACGATAATTCTGGCTGCGGATTCCGCATCGTTCATCATAATTTCAAGCAAAACCTTGACCTCCTGTTTTCCCAGTCTATTTTTATAAATCTAAGCCCGTAGGCAGAGAACTTCCAATTTTTCTCATACTATACATGATAACTTTTTTCCTAAAATTAATCAACCCTATTTATAACATTTCCAAAATTAATTTTTTCTATACGCGTTTTCTGCGTTACTCTGTCGAATCCGCTTTTTCGAAGCTGATAAATTTGGAATCCAGGGTATAATTCTCCATATGCAGGGTACCGGACAGAGACTCCAGATCGCTGTAAATATCATGCAGCCGTCCTATCTTATCTTCCAGATCATCGTTGCTTCCAAGAGCCACCTTCACGTTTCCGAAATACAGGGTCAACGCAAGGTCCTTCCCAAACTCAATTTTATCCGGGCTCAGCTCATATTTTTTCAGCAGCTGGGTGATATTCAGAATACGGCCGAAAATTTTGTCATTCTCCACAGCCAGCTTCTGATACATGGCCAGGGAACTGAAACGCACGCCGGAAATGCAGGGAATATCCTCCTTCACATCCGTGGAGCTTTCCACCACTACGCCGTCTTTGTCAAAATAGAAATTCGCCCCCATGTAAGTAACATAGCCGACAACACTCTTTTCATACACACGGATTTTCACCTTTCCGGGTCCCTGAAGGCTCACCTCCAGTTTATCCACAAACGGAATTTCCTCTTTATTGAAATACTTATATTTCAGATAGAGATAAAGGGAATTCTCTGTATATCGATCCGTAATGATTCGATCCTGAATTTCCTGCGCGCTGTAAAAGCTGTTGCCGGTGATTTCCACGGTACGGATTTTGAACAGGCTGATGACGCCGACGGTGAGAAGCGCCAGCGTCATCAGTACCAGCAACGCTGTCAGCAGACCTTTTCCCCTTCGTTTTCTCGCTTTTATTTTTTCACGTTCCCGAAATTTTAACATGCTTTTCCTCTGATCTATTTTCGTTTTGTCTAGTGTATCACAACTCCGAGTGCTTGCAAATCCCTGATTATATTTTCATAGCCCCTGGCAATAAAAGGATACTGTAAAATGCGGCTTTTCCCTTGAGCCGCAGCCGCCGCGATGCAAAGGGCCGCCCCGCCCCGAAGCTCCCGGGCAGTAAGTGCCGCGCCCTGCAGGCTTCTGCCGCGCACCAGGGCTTCTTCCCCTGTTACTGTAATATCCGCGCCCATTTTCCGAAGCTCTTCCACGATTTTATAACGGGCCTCAAAAACCCGCTCGCAAATCCTGCTCTCTCCGGGCAGAGCTGCCAGGACCGCCATGAGGGGTGACTGCAAATCTGTCGGAAAACCCGGATAAGGCGCGGTGGAAATGGCAAGGTGACAGGGTTTTACTTCCCGCCTGGTAAGGCTCACACCGTCCTTCCCTGTTTTGCTTTCCACCCCAAGCTCTGACAGCACCGGCCAGAGACTGTCAAGCTGTTCCACGGGAGCTTCCCTGAGTCGAATCCTGCCGCCTGTGGCAGCCAGTAAAAGCATATAGGTGCCCGCCACTATCCGATCGGGCATTACGGTAAATTCCGTATCATAAAGCTGTTGTCCGCCCTCTATCACGATGCGTCCGCTCCCCTCGCCCCGGATACGCGCTCCCATACTTCTTAAGAACCTGCAGAGCTCGCAGATCTCCGGTTCCCGGGCCGCGCCGTGCAGAATGGTCTCGCCCTCAGCCTTTACAGCCAGCAAAATCACATTTTCCGTGGCGCCCACACTTGGAAAGGGCAGATGAATTTCTGCGCCGTGCGGACTCCTGCAGACTGCATAAATTCCATTTTCTTCCAGTTTTATTTTCGCACCCATCTGTGTAAGCGCCGCCAGATGAATATCCACGGGCCTGGCCCCGATGACGCAGCCACCCGGATAGGGAAGCCGCACCTCCCCCAGCCTTCCAAGAAGACTTCCCAGCAGCATGATCGATGATCGCATTTTCTCCGCATAGGCCTCCTCCGCCTGAAGCGGCATGAGCGCCGAAGCATCCACGACCAGCGCTCCACGCTCCTGCCGCACCTGACAGTCACAGCCCCTCAGAAGCTCCAGCATGGCCGTCACATCCGTGATATCCGGACAGTTTTTCAGCACTGTCACGCCGGAATGAAGCAGAGCCCCGGAAAGAATGGGAAGGGCTGCGTTTTTCGATCCCTGTATACGCGCTTCGCCCCGTAAAGGGTAACCGCCCTCGATGTCCAGATAATCCATATGTCTTCTCCCCGTCTCTGCTATACCTTTAGCATATGCCGCTCTCCCCGTGGGGGTGATTACGGGACACATTTAAAGCCATCCCCATTTCCGACAGGAGAAATAAGACTGAGGTACCGCCATAGCTGACGAAGGGCAGGGTGATCCCTGTATTGGGGATTGTATTGGTCACCACCGCGATATTCAAAATCACCTGAATCAGGATGTGGCCCAGAATTCCGGTTACAATGAGACAGCCAAATAAATCCTGCACATGCACCGCGATGCTATATAACCGCCAGACCAGCAGCACAAAAAGCAGCATCAAAAGTACCGCCCCCATCAGTCCAAACTCCTCGCATACAATCGAAAAAATCATATCATTCTGAGCCTCCGGCACAAAGCCCAGCTTCTGAAGGCTGCCTCCGAAGCCCACGCCGAAGAGGCCGCCGGAACCAATGGCGTAGAGCCCCTGCATGGTCTGATAGCCCTTCTCATAAGCCTCAGGATGCCGCCAGATGGCCAGACGCTCCAGGCGGTAGGATTCCAGACTTAAGAACACTGCCAGAAAACCGGCGCCGCCTGCGCCGATCAGAACAAATCTCAGATAACCGGGGCTGGCCACAAAAATCAGAATCACCGCAATTCCCATGATAATGATGGCAGTACTCAAATTATTGGTGCCCACCAGGCCCACCAGCGGCAGGGCCAGAAGCATAACCCCCAGCATCTGCCGCAAAGTCACAATGCGCTGCAGACGGCTGCTGATCACCCGGGCTAATAGCAGGATAACCGCCACCTTGGCGAATTCCGAAGGCTGAAAGGACACCGGACCGATTGCCAGCCAGCGCCTGGAACCGTTATACTCGTCACCGAAGATCAGCACTGCCACCTGAAGAAGCAGGGAAATCAGGTATCCCAGGCCTGCCAGTTTTCCCCATTTATGATAATCAATGCAAGATACCGCATACATGGCCGCCAGTCCCAGAGCTGTGGCCAGAAGCTGCTTTTTCAGATAATAGGCCGGGTCGGCGAACTTCACCTGCCCATTCCAGGAGCTGGTGCTATAAAGCACAACAAGTCCGAATCCCGCCAGAAGCAGCACAGTCAGCACAAGGCCGTAATCGGGAGCCCCACTCCCGTGCTTCTTCTCTTTTCCGGCGGAATCCGGACCTGTCATAAAACCTCCGTCCCGGGGCCTAAACCCACTGCTTTATTTTTCTTCCCTTTTTTTATTCGGGAAGCGCGCGGACGTAATCTTTAAACATTCTTCCTCTCTGCTCGTAATTATCGAACATGCCCCAGCTTGCGCAGGCCGGAGACAGCAGAACCGCGTCGCCGCTCTCTGCCTTGCCGGCGCAGACCTGCACTGCTTCTTCCAGGCTCTCGGTAAATACGATATGGGTAAAGCCATGCTTCTTCGCAGTCTCCGCAATCTGATTCGCAGTCTGGCCCAGCAATACCAGCCATTTCACCTTGTCACCAAAACACTCGATCCAATCGTCGAAGGTCACATGCTTATCGTATCCTCCTCCGATGACAATGGTAGGACGATTCATGGCCTGCACCGCCTTGATGGACGCGTCGGTATTCGTTCCTTTGGAATCATTGTAATAAGCGACTCCCTTTTTCTCTGCCACAAACTCAATGCGGTGCTCCACAGCCGTGAAATGAATAACCGTTTCACGGATATACGGGAAGGGCACGCCCATGGCTGCCGCGATGGCCACCGCTGCCATAACGTTCTCATAATTATGGGTTCCGAGAAGTTTCAGTTCTGACACATCACAGATCTTTGTCCGGACGGACTCATCTGCATAGACGATGGCTGTTCCATCCATATATACGCCCTGATCCAGTATATGCTCCCGGCTGAAATACAGAACCGAGGCCTTGCAGCTCCCGCCGAAGCGTCTGGTCTCCTCATCATCGTAATTCAGGACGCAGGTATCATCCCCGGTCTGATTTTCCGCGATCTTCTCCTTGGTTTCGATATAGCACTGCATGGTATGATGGCGGTTCAGATGATCCGGCGTGATATTCAGGATAGCGCTGACCTTTGGGTGGAAGTTCTCGATGGTCTCCAGCTGGAAGCTGCTGATCTCCGCAGCGATCACGCTATTGTCGGTCATCTTCAGCGCCTCCTGGGTGTAGGCGGTTCCGATATTACCCACCACGAAGACCTCCGGGTAATAGCTCTTGAAAATCTCTCCCACCAGGGTTGTTGTTGTAGTTTTTCCGTTTGTTCCGGTAATGGCCGCAATTTTGCCCTTGCCAAAATGGTAAGCCAGCTCCACCTCACCCCAGATGGCTGCGCCGTTCGTGCGCAGCTCCTCTACCAACGGCAGATCCACCGGCACGCCCGGGCTTAACACGACCAGCTCAGTCTCTTTCTTTAAATTCTCCGGGAATTCGCCCAGGACAACCTTGCACTTGCTGCCCTCGGGCAGTCTTTTCCGTACTTCCGCTTCCGTCAGTTTCTCATTGCTGTCATAGAGGGTCGGCACCGCGCCCGCCGCCTCCAGAAGCTTTACCGCGCCGACGCCGCTGACACCGCTACCAATCACTACTATCTTTTTATCCGTAATCATTTCTCATATCCTCCTTAAAGCGCCAGTAAGCCAACCAGGCACAGCAGTGCCGTCACGATGGAAAATACCGCCACGACACGGGTCTCAGACCAGCCGCCCAGCTCGAAATGATGATGAATCGGCGCCATCCGGAAGATACGTTTTCCACCGCTCATCTTAAAATAAGTTACCTGAATCATAACCGACAGAATCTCCACCCAGTAAATCAGCGCCACAATCAGAATGAAAATCGGCATATCCATCATGTAAGCCGTGGCCGCCACAAAGCCGCCCAAAGCCAAAGATCCGGTATCGCCCATAAAGACGCTGGCCGGAAATACATTAAAGAGCAGGAATCCCATCAGGCTTCCCACCACTGCGCAGGTAATCGGATGCAGACCGCTTCCGGTTCCCACTGCAACCACTGTGAAAAATACGGCAATCAGTACGGTGACACTGGAAGCCAGGCCGTCCAGGCCGTCGGTAAAGTTGGCGCCGTTGACCGTTCCGATGATAGCCAGAAAGGCCACCGGAATAGCCAGCCAGCCCAGATGCAGATAGTGTCCCGGCCAGAACGGAATCAGCATAGCCATGTCGCCGCCGGTCAGGTTATAATAGTAAAAAATGAATACGCCGGTCACCAGGAACTGGCCGAACATCTTCTGTCCGGGCGTCAGGCCCTCGGAGCGGTGCAGAATAATCTTGATATAATCATCCAGAAATCCGATAATGCCAAAACCCACGGTCACAAAAAGCACCGGGATAATCTTTGGGAAATCCTTTGCGTAAATCAGGGATGTTACAATAATGGCAATCAAAATCATGACGCCGCCCATGGTCGGCGTACCCGTCTTCTTCAGATGGCTCTTGGGTCCCTCCTCACGCTCTGTCTGGCCAAATTTCATCTTGCGAAGCAGTGGAATCACAACGGGTCCCAGAGCCGCGCTGATAGCAAATGATATCAGAACCGGAAATATCAGTGTTTTCAAATCCATAACCAATCTACCTCTCATACTTATTTCTCTTATGGCTAATCTGCATTATAAGCCTTTTCTTCCGTTTTTTCAATGCCAAGATAGGGAAGAATATTTTCAAAAATATCCCGGACGACCGGAGCGGCGATGGTGCCGCCGTAATAGACCCCCTGGGGATTGTGAATCACGCACATGGCCAAAACCTGCGGATTGTCCGCCGGAGCAAAACCGATGAACGAGGAAATGTAGCGTCCGGTGCCTCTGGGGAGCGTCTGGGATGTGGCCGTCTTGCCGCCGATACGGTAACCCTCAATGTACGCCTTCTTTCCGCCGCCCTCGGACACCACCTTTTCCAGCAAAAAGCGCATGGTTTCTGAGGTTTCAGCGCGCACCACCCGTTTTCCTTTGGGCCAGGACAGCTTCTTCAGCACCTTTCCATCCTGATTTTCAATGGCAATCCCGAAATGAGGCGTAATCCGAAGCCCGCCATTTATGATGGAACTGACCGTAGCTGCCATCTGCATGGGCGTAATCTGGAAGGACTGCCCAAAGGACATGGTCGCCAGCTCGACTAAGCCAATATTTTCCAGTTTGTGCATGATAATATTGGCCTCTCCGGGCACATCAATTCCTGTCTTCTCCATCAGGCCAAATTGCCGGAAATACCCGTAGAAATCCTCTGCGCCCACCCGTTGACCGATATCGATAAAGACCGGGTTGCAGGAATTTTCGATGGCCTGTACAAAGGTCTCGCTCCCGTGTCCCCTCACCTTATGGCAGCGGATCCGCCGATCCTCCACCATGCGGAAGCCCGGACAGTTGAAGGTATCGTTTAGATTCACCACGCCTTTTTCCAATGCGGCTGCCGCCGTCACCACCTTAAAAACAGACCCCGGCTCGTAGGTATCATTGATGCTCTGGTTCCGCCACATCTGATTGCGCAGATCCTGCTTCTGCTCCCCGGCAAGCGCTGCTGCGTCCTGTCCGGTGTCCGCAAGATACGCCGTCAGGTCATAGGGATTGTTCAAATCAAACTCCGGCACATTTACATTGGCGTAGATCTCGCCATTCTGGGGATTCATGACCAGAATCGATACATAGGCGGCCTGTTTTTCTTCCCGGACCTTCTTTGCCGCCTGCTCCGTGTAGAGCTGGATATTATAGTCCAGACTGACCCTCAGATCTGCCCCCGGCACCGGTTCCACCCGCTCCTCGCCCGCGTCGGCCAGTTCGATACCCCGGGCGTCTGTCAGCGTCAGAATTGTACCGTTCTGCCCCTGCAGATAGGAATCATACCGGACCTCCAGTCCGATGATGCCCTGATTATCGCCGCCGGTGAAGCCAAGCACCTTGGACGCCAGGGAACCGTAAGGATAAGAGCGCTTATAATCCTCGTCAATTTTCACACCGGCCAGTTCCAGGGCACGGATGCGGTCGCCGGTTTCTTTGTCCACATTGGCCTTGATCCGCTCGATGGAGCTGTATTTCTCCACCCGTCCGCGTACCTGCTCATCCGACAAATTCAGTTCACGTGAAAGCGCCGTAATTACCGCCTCCGGATCGGTCAGCTGGCTATGTACCACCGACACGGTACACACGGTACGGTTGGAAGCCAATACCGTACCATTCCGGTCGAGAATCCTTCCCCGGGCTGCCTTGATGCTCCGCTCCCGCTGGTGCAGATCCTCCGCCAGTTCCTGATAATAGTCCGCCTCATAAACCATTAACCGCACCAGCCTCGCCACCAGACCCACCAGCATCAGCACACACACGCAGAACACCAGCGTCAGCTTCTTCCGGTTATATGTTCTGCTTTTCGTTTCCTTTTCTTTCATAAAAACCCCATAATCGGTTTGTTACAACCTATTATGGGGTTTCTGATTTTATTCTGTCTCTGCAGGGTTGCTTCCGTCCTCAGGAAGAATCGGGCTTTCATAGTCATCCAACGGACCACTGTCGCCTTCTGCCTCTACTTCTTCTTCCGTAGGCATCTTCACAGTCTCGCCGGTATTCGGATCCACCAGTGTACCTTCTTCAATCGGAGTTTCCTCTTCCGTCGCCTCTTCTTCTGCTTCCTGCTCTGCCCGGGCCGCTTCCTCAGCCGCCACTTCCTCCTTCATGTCTTCCGGAATCTCTGCGTTTCTCGGAATATTCAGATATGGCATAGCCTCTTTCATAATATTTTTGAATATCTCCTGGGCAAAAGCGCTGCTTGCCTGAGTCGTCGGGCTGTCCGCGTTGGGCTCGTCCACCACCACATAGCAGACTACCTGGGGATTATCCGCCGGCGCAAAGCCGATGAATGACACCAGATATTTTCTGGCGGAACGGGGAACCTTCTGAGCCGTTCCGGTCTTACCGCCCATAGTATAACCTGCTACGCGGCCCTTTTTACCGGTGGGGTTATTGCCGTTGGCGTCCGCAGTTCCGTACATGGTGTGATACAGATACTGCCGGATCATGGAAGACGTCTTATTGGAAATGGTCTGGCGCACCAGCACCGGATTGACAGTCTCCACGGTGCCGCCCTCCGCGTTCAGAATCTTCTTCACCACGTGGGGCTGGTAATAATAACCGCCATTGATAACGGAAGAAAAGGCCGAAGCCACCTGAATCATAGACGTATTGAAGCCCTGACCGAAAGAGCTGGTCGCCAGCTCCACCGGACCCATGGTGTCCTTCGTAAATACCGTCGACGCGTTATTGGTCTCGCCGGGCAGATCGATGTTGGTCTTCAGACCGAAGTTAAAGATCTGCTGGTACTTCAGAAAGTTATCATAACCAATCATGGCGCCCATCTGCATCAGGGCGTCATTGCAGGAAAACATCAGGGAGCCTTCCAGGGAAATGATACCGTGGCCGGTCTTCTTCGCGCACTTAATCTTGGGTTGGCCCTGTACGATAACCTGTCCGCCGTCGCAGAGGAAGGTGGTGGAATCATTGACCAGGCCCAGCTCCAGAGCCGCTGCCACCGTCATGGGTTTTACGGTTGATCCGGGTTCGTATCCGTCGCTGATGCAGAAGTTTCGCCACATCTGGTTCTTGGCGTCCAGCTGTTCCTCCTCGGACATGGCATCCACCTGCTCCTGGGTCAGGTAGCCATTGCCCACCAGATCCTGAGGATTATTCAGATCGAAATCCACATCACCCGCCATGGCCAGAATCTCGCCGGTCTGGGGATTCATCATCAGCACGCCAATATTCTTCGCCGCCGGTCCTTCCACGCTTTTATTCGTATAATCTTCGATAAATTTGCCAATGTATTTCTCTGCAATGCCTTGCAGGGTTGCGTCAATCGTAGACACCACTGTATTGCCATCTACGGCCTTCTTTACCGAGGTAGACTGCTCCAGATCCTCGTTCAGGTACTTGTAGCTGCGGCCATTGATGCCGTTCAGGGTATCACTGTATTCTTCTTCGATACCGGTCTGCCCCTGATTTCCCGTAACGGTATATCCAATCACATGGCAGGCCAGAGAATTATACGGATAGCGACGGATATAAGAGTCCTCAAACCAGACACCCTTGATGTTGCTTCCGGTCTCTTTGTCCTCCTGCGCTGCCTTAAAATCAGCAATTTCATCTTTACTCAGCTGTTTTCTTAAGATAACATAGCTGCTGTCTTTCTTTTCGCTTAAGGTAGCCCGAAGTTCTGACTCATCCAGTTCAAAATACTGCACCAGCGCCTTGATGGTCGGTTCCACGCAGTCCTTCTCCGCATCCTCCTTGTCCTGGTTCTGCCACAGTACCTTCGGATCCAGAATCAGATTGTAAACCTTTTCACTGGTAGCCAGAATTGTGCCGTTGCGATCCAGAATATCGCCTCTTCTGTATGGCAGCGTAGTACTGTTGGTATCCTGCTGCGCCAGTACTTTTTTCGTATACTTATCTCCGCTGGTTTTATTGATATAAGCCAGCCTTACGCTCACTCCCAGCAGAGCAAGCACAATGAGCGCGAATACCAGCGCCAGCTTACGCTTCATTCGGTTGGTAAGCAGCGCCTGCATCCGCGCTCTCGGTTTTCTTTTTTTCTCTGTACGATCGTTCAAATTACTCACCTGCTAATCGTGCCAAGCGCTCCCTTGAGACTCTTATCGTCCTCCGGGATCTCGGCATACTGCTTTACGTAATCGCTCCCCTCATCGTCGTAAAGTACTACCTGATCCTCATTTGCGTATACCATGCCAAGCTCATTCATGGCAATGTCCCGGATTTTCTCCAGATCCACAGAAGTCGTCACCCGGTTATATTCATCGTCATTCTCATCCTTCAGCGTGGAAAGCTGCGTCTCCAGCGCCGTGATGTTCTTTGCCCGGGCGGTATTGTCCGCCTGCAGCTTCAGATATCCCACACAGACCCACATGGCCACGCCCAGCGCTACTGCCAGAAACATGCCATATCCCAGGCCCATGCGTTCCTTCGCCTTTACTCTGCGGGCCGTATGAACGGAAAACCGTTCTTCCTGCCTGCGCTGTCTCTCCGGCTGCTCGCCGGTCCGAAGCCTGCGGACCGCCGCTCCATCCACATAGGTGGTTCTGCGTTCTGTTTTTCCATCTGTTCTGTTATTCGTATAAATGCTTCTGATCTCTGCCATTTTTACGCTTCCTGACTCCCGATCCGTTCAAAGACGCGAAGCTTCGCGCTCTTGGATCGCTTATTATATTCCAATTCCTCCGCACCGGGAGCAATCGGCTTTCTAATCGGTGACCTGCCCTTCGGTTTTTTACCACACACACACACAGGAAAGTTAGAAGGGCAGGTACAGGGATTTTCATTGGTTTTAAATATGGTTTTTACTATCCGGTCTTCCAGAGAATGGAAGGTTATCACACAGATTCTGCCGCCCGGATTCAACAGATCAATCATATCATCCAGTGAGTTCTTCAGTACCTCCAGCTCCTGATTCAGCTCAATGCGAATGGCCTGGAAGGTACGTTTGGCCGGATGTCCGCCTACGGCCCGTATCTTCGCCGGAATCGCCGCCCGGATAATCTCCGTCAGTTCTCCGGTGGTCTCGATGGGCTTCTTCTCTCTGGCCAACGCAATATGCTTCGTGATATTGGCTGCGAACTTTTCCTCGCCGTAATCCCGGATGACCCGGTACAGCTCATGCTCTGTATAGCCATTTACAATATCCCGGGCCGTCTTCGTCTGGCGCTGATCCATACGCATGTCCAGCGGGGCGTCCACCCGGTAGGTAAACCCCCGGTCTGCCGCGTCCAGCTGATAGGAAGAAACCCCCAGATCCAGCACGATGCCGTCCACATGGTCAATGCCAAGATTCTGAAGCTCCCGGCGCATATTGCAGTAATTGCTTCGGACGATAGTTACCCGGTCGCCGAATTCCTTCAGTCTCTCTCCCGCTGCCGCAATGGCGTCCGCATCCTGGTCGATTCCGATAAGCCTTCCTTTATCCGAAAGCTGCTTACAAATCTCATAAGAATGTCCGCCGCCGCCCAGCGTACCGTCTACGTATATTCCATCCGGACGGATATGCAGTTGTTCAATCGTCTCATGCAGTAAGACGGATACATGTGAAAATTCCATGTCTGTCCCCTTTATTGTTAGATATCCAGACCAAGCTCTGTCAGCTGACCTGCAATCTCGTCCATGTCAATCTCTTCGTAATTGTTGTTCTCGTTCCACTTCTCCTCACTCCAGATCTCGATACGGTTCAGGAGTCCGGCCAGTACAACGTCTTTTTCAATTCCCGCGAACTTCCGTAAGGTTGCCGGAATCAGTACTCTTCCCTGCTTGTCAAACTCACAGGAAGTGGCGCCCGCAGTCAGAAAACGTACAAAAGAACGCGCATTCTTATTGGTCATAGGGAGCTGCTTCAGCTTTTCTTCGTAGTTTTCCCATTCTTTCATGGGAAATACGAAAAGGCAGCCATCCAATCCTCTTGTCACAATGCACTCGTCACCGAGCTTTTCCCGAAACTTAGAAGGAATGATCAGCCTGCCCTTGGTGTCTACCGTATGGTTATATTCGCCCCGGAACATAGCGTCACCCCACTTTCATCGGTTTCTGGTTCTTATCTACCACTTAAATGCACTTTCAAACCACTTTCCACCACTATTCACCACTTATGGATTAATAATATCTTAAATTTTCATAAAAAGCAAGTCCTTTTTCTGTGTATTTTGCACAAACGCAAAACAACAATATCTTGTTTTTTGCATTTTCACGCATACAAGATATTGTTGTTTTATTGATATAACTTGTGTCATTTCCACTTCTTTTTACAAAATGCTTCAGAATTTCTTAATTTTTTCTTCTTATATAAAAACCAAGCACTCCACTCAGGGCGCTGATTCCCAGTATAATCAGCATCACATGGGAGTATTCCCCCACAAGCCAGGCAATATAACTCCAGGATTCGCCCATGAACGCCCCAAGGGATACTAAAAGGATGTTCCAGATCAGAGTTCCGGCTGTGGTATAGAGGAGAAATAAGGGGAATTCCATACGGCTCATGCCAGCCGGAACTGAAATCAGACTGCGCACTACCGGAACGCAGCGACAGAAAAAGACCGTTATGCGCCCTTTACTCCGAAACCAGTCGTCTGCCTTTGCGATATCTTCTCCCTTCAGGCGTAGAAGCTTTCCCACTTTTCCATCCACCAGACGGGTCAGCCGCTCCCGATTTAAAAGATATCCTGCTCCGTAGAGCACCACAGCCCCAGCCAGGGAACCAAGCGTCGCGAAGCATACAACTCCCGGCACGCTTAAGGCTGTATGAATTGTCAAAAATCCGCCAAAAGGCAGAATCACCTCTGAGGGAATAGGCGGGAATACATTTTCCAGGAAAATCAGAAAAAAGAGCCCGGGATACCCGTACTGCTCCATCACAGACAGAATCAGGCTTTTCAAAATCACGCCTCCTGCGGCTTTCGCTCCTTTTTCTATCCTATGCGGCTGTTTTTTCGTTTATCCCGATTATTCCCGACTATTTTGGCCGAATCTTTCCCATCTGAGAATTTACATTTCCCGCCGAGTATGCTATAGTATACTGTAAATGTTTTGAAATCATATGCTTTTAAGGAGGATATAGATCACATGAAATTAGGTATCGTGGGTCTGCCGAATGTCGGCAAGAGTACCCTGTTCAATTCCCTGACCAAGGCAGGCGCTGAATCCGCCAACTATCCTTTCTGCACCATCGACCCCAACGTGGGTGTGGTAGCCGTACCGGACGCCCGTCTGGGACTGCTGGCAGATATGTACCATTCCGCCAAGGTAACCCCGGCGGTCATTGAGTTTGTGGATATCGCAGGTCTGGTAAAGGGCGCGTCCAAGGGCGAGGGCCTGGGCAATCAGTTCCTGGCCAATATCCGCGAGGTGGACGCTATTGTACACGTAGTCCGCTGCTTTGAGGATCCCAATGTCATCCATGTAGACGGCAGCGTCGATCCCATCCGTGACATCGAAACCATCAATCTGGAGCTGATTTTCTCCGATCTGGAGATTCTGGAGCGCCGTATTTCCAAGACGGTCCGCGGCGCCCGCAATGATAAGACTCTAGCCAAGGAGCTGGAGCTTCTGAACCGTCTGAAGGCATGGCTGGAGGATGGAAAAATGGCTTCCGGTTTCACCACAGACGACGAGGATGAACAGGCATGGCTGGCCAGCTACAACCTGCTGACCTACAAACCGGTGATTTTCGCAGCCAATGTAAGCGAAGATGATCTGGCAGATGACGGCGCGTCCAACCCACATGTGGAAGCCGTTCGAAAATACGCAGCCGAGAACGGCAGCGAGGTATTTGTCATCTGCGCACAGATTGAGGAAGAAATCTCCGAGCTGGATGATGATGAGAAATCCATGTTCCTGGAAGACTTAGGCCTGAAGGAGTCCGGCCTGGACAAGCTGATCCGCGCAAGCTACCATCTGCTTGGTCTTATCAGCTACCTGACCGCCGGTGAGACCGAGACCCGCGCATGGACCATTACCCGCGGAACCAAGGCTCCCCAGGCAGCCGGTAAGATTCACTCTGACTTTGAGCGTGGCTTCATCCGTGCCGAGGTGGTCAATTATCAGGATCTGCTGGATTGCGGCAGCTATTCCGCTGCTAAGGAAAAGGGCCTGGTAGGTCTGGAAGGAAAGGATTATGTGGTGAAAGACGGCGATGTGATTCTATTCCGCTTCAACGTGTAAAATCTGTATCGAGATGCCCGGAAGGGCAGAAAACAAGCGTAATTAAGGGAGTTAACGATTCACCATTCCGGCGTTTCGGTAACTCCCTTTTCTATTCGTAATTTACTGCTGTTTTGCCAGCGTTTCTACCTTATCCCGCTGAAGCAGTAGATTGAAGCCTGCCGGATTCAGTGCAAAGCCCTTCGCATTCTGAATCAGCGGCGGAACCAGCTTCTGGAACGGCGCGGACAGAGCCTGCAGCTTCCGGGGATTCTTCTGGCGGAACTTTTCAAACTCCCACAGATCGGAGAAAATCGGCTGAATAATATCACCCGTCGAATTCTTCAGATAGGGAACCTTCACATCCGGATTCGGCTTCGTCAGATCCAACGCCCCTTTCACATCTGTGACATCCAACGCCAGCACAAAGCGGGAACGACGCAGGTTCGCGATGAGCTCCTGCTCCATCTCCCGCAGACGGGCATTACGCTCCGGATCCGGCGTATTCTGATTGGGGCGGCGCAGCTCCTGCAGAAAATAAACGGCTGTCAGCTGCAGCGAATCATTCATCACCGGCGGCATATTGTCCTTCTGCTCCGGCTTTTTCACCGTGACAACCGCGCTTAAATCCAGATAGCAGAAGCCTGCTCCGTTGTGGAACGCTACCCGATTGATACCGGTCAGATACAGTCCCGTATAAAAAGCTGACATCTTATCCTTGATAATCTCCGTCACCACCGTCGGCTGATTCTCTTCCTCCAGCTTTTCGGCATATTCCTTTGCATCCTGCTCCTGCTCAAATATCGCCGTCTGATCGTCAAAGGTCTCCGAATCGCATTCCGCAAAGGGAAGATTCGTTGCTTTCGAAGTCAGAACGTAAAAATGATCCAGTTTCTGTAAATTTTTTATCATCAATCTATTGTCCGTACTCATATCGCGCATTCCTCTTTCCAATAGCCTGTCATGGCCTCATTTCCTATTATTTTACCAGAATCCGGGCTGTCTGACAAGACACAGCAATTTTTTTCACTTTTTTCTGGTTCTGCGTTTCGGCCTGATCGCTTCCCCGTAATTTCGAATGATCACTTCCTTGCCCCGACGCTTCTTCGGATCGGAATTGATGGCGCGGCGCACGTCGATCTCCTCAATCAGGAAGCCTTCATACAGTTCCTGAATCAGTTCCGTGTTGTGATTGGTCAGCATACAGTAGACACCTTTTTTCGTCAGCTCCCGGAAAAGTTCCGCCAGACGACGGTGTTCCTCTTCCGTGAATCCTTCCTTGGTATAGGAATCAAAGGAAGTAGGATTCAGCGGCGCGTAAGGACTGTCGAAGTAGATGAAATCGCCTTTCTGCACACCTGCAAGGGCCTGCTCAAAATCCTGACAGGTGATGGTCACGGACTTCAGATAAGCGGAAATAGCCTTGATATTCTCCATATCCATGGAGCGGATCGACTGCTTCTGATTCCAGGGAACGTTGAACTCGCCCTTGGTATTGACCCGGTAAAGACCGTTAAAGCAATGCTTATTCAGGTAAATGAACAGGGCTGCCATCTCGGTATCGTAAGAACTGTTTAAGCGCTTCTCATTATAACGGCTGCGCAGCTCATAATAAAATTCCCGAGTACAGGTAACCTTGTCCAGTTCCATCAGCTTCTCCAGAAGCGCGTCCAGATGATCCCGTATCTCAGTGTAGGTGTGAACCAACTCCTGGTTGATATCGTTAATCCGGGCTTCCTCCGGCGCCAGAGACAGTACCATTGCCCCTCCGCCCACAAAGGGCTCATAATACGCGTTGTAAGTATCCGGCATACGGATACAGAGCTGCTCCAGCATCTGTCGCTTGCCGCCGGCCCATTTGACAAATGGGACCATGGTTGTTGTATTCATAACATTTCCCCGTTTTTCTTTGTATTTATCTTGGTACGGACGTTCAGGGCACAGGCCGCAGACCCGCCTCCTTAAAATTTACGGATGCTTTCTTCTTCGCCGCCGTCCTTGTCGATGGAGCGGATCTGCACGTCGTAGCCGCCGTCGCCTACCCGGACATGGACACGGTCACCGGCCTTATGTCCCAGAAGGGCTTTGCCAAGCGGTGATTCGATGCTGATACGACCCTCCAGGGAATTTCCCCGGATAGATGTGACGATTTTCACTTCCTCGGTCTCATCCTCATCTTCATAGTAAAGCACTACCTTGGTATCCATGCCGACCTCGTCAGCTCCCGAATGATCCTCCACCACTTCTGCCGTCTTCAGCATTCTCTCCAGATAGCGAATGCGGCTTTCATTCTGGTTTTTATCCTTCTTAGCAGCATAATATTCAAAATTCTCGCTCAGATCTCCATGGGCCCGTGCTTCTTTGACCGCCTCAATGGCTTCTTTCCGGACCACCAGCTTCCGGTGCTCGATTTCCTGCTGAATCTTCTCCACATCCTGCTTTGTCAACTGCTCCCGCATGAATTATTCCTCTCCTTCACCCATTCGCTCACTGAAGCTTCCTGTCCGCATTGTGCGAACCGAAATTCCATTTACCTCCACCCGGTCATCCACCGGAATCACCAGGCACTGCCTGCCGTCAATGATACGGGTTTCCACCAGATCCGCCCGTTCCGGATTTACCTGAATCACCACATCCGGAGCTTTGATCTCAAATTTTCTTGTATTCATCACATTGGATGCCAGAAATTCCGTATTGGCCCCGGCGGATTCCTCATAGCGCTCCTCAAGCTCCGTCATTTTTTCTGCTTCCACGCCGCTTTCCGCAAAGAGCTGCTTCACCTCCGCCTTGCTCAGCACCAGCGGCTCCGGCTCATCCTTTTTTTCCTCCGCCATCTCGTAGAGCCTCTCATGGATGTTGCGGACGGCTTCGTAATCGCACTCTTCGCCCAACGTCTCCTCAATCATGGCATTGAAGGTGTCCTTCTGATCGGCGGCTGTCAATGGCGTACCGCAGCCGAACATGCCTTCCACGAAATCATCCTTCAGCTCTTCCGCATTCTTGGAATAGTAAAGCATACTATGTAAATCGGTGCTGCGATCCTGAAAGGCCGGGAACAGAAAGCCCGCCATGGGCAGCTCCACCAGCCAGTCCCGGACGCGGGAACCGAAGCGGTTGCTTTCCGCATCGTAGCTTAAGCCCGCCTTGGACAGGTTTACCGGGCAGATGGTACAGAGCAGATATTCATATACCTCATCCGATGCGTCGAACATTTCCTCATTATCAGAGGATTTTCCCGGCACATCATACATGCCGTGTACCAGCAGAATCAGATAGTTCTCGCCATACTCGTAGTTCTCTATGATTTTATCATAGAACTGCTCCAGAAGCACATCATCCTTCAATTTACTGTCGCGAAGCTTCAGCAAAAACTCCTGCTGCCCGCCTTCCATCTCCGCGTCCAGGGGGAATTCCAGATTTACCAGGTTCTTTCCCACGGTGCCGGACAGGCTCTTCCGGAAGATTTCAAAATACTTGAAGCACTCCTCCTCGGACTGAGATAGAAAGGCTTCCTTCATCTCGCTTTTTTTATTCTTCTCGCCGTCCACATAACATGCGCAAAGTCTGGTCAGCGCGCAGTTCTGGGGTGTAAACTGCTTCTTGATTTCCGCAATTTCTTTTTTATTCATGTAAAAATTCACTCCTGAATCTGTTTTCTCTTTTCCTACTTTGTTTTTTCACTGAAGGCATCTTTTTCATGCTATTGTAAAATTCTGTCATTCTTCTGCTGCCAGAATCTCCTCTATCCAGCCACGGACTTCATCAGACAGGTTCTCAAACAAATAGTTTTTTCCACCCACAGGCTTCTTCTCCAATGTCTCTCTGAGTTCGCTGCCGGTTACATCCACCAGCTCCCGCAGTCCCGCAGCCGAAAGCCTTGATGCCCCCTGACCCATGATAATCACCTGTTCCAGGCCGTCGGAGGTAGCCACTGTCACCTGGTACTTGCGTCCCAGCTCATGAACCGTCTTCTCAATGTATTGATCCGCTGTCTCGGCTTCTTTTGTATACACCACATGAATGTTGTGATATTTAAAGATTTCTCTGGTTCCGCCTTCCACGCGATAAGCGTCAAAGACCAGAATCAGGGTACAGCCCAGCGCGCCCTGCAGATTGGACAAAATATCCATCAGCTTTCCACGGGCAGACTCCAGATTGATTTCTGACAGCGCTTTCAGATCTTCCCATGCAAAAATAATATTATAACCATCCACCAGAAGATATTCTTTTTCCTTTTTACGGAACTTAATTTCCCGCTTTTCTGTATCCTCCGATTCCTTCCGGAAGCTGCGCTCCACCCGGCCCACACCCTGACGGTCGCGCCGGATCGGCCCGTAAGTCCGCTCAAAGATCTCATCCAGTTCCTTCGGATCCACGGCTCCCAGAGACGACTGACTGCGTCTCGCCGTCTCCAGTCCCGCTTCTTTCGGCTCCTTTTTCGGACGCAGCACGCTGTCCAGATGCATATAGGAAAAAACCTGATTCCAGGGTACGTAAAAGCCTGCTCCATGGGCACAGAACACGGAGCCCGTCGGATTCAGAATATCCGCCTCGGAATCATAGCCCATGGCCACGATCACCTCGTCCGCATTTGCGCAAGGGCCGTAACCCTTCAGGGCACAGGACAGGTGTCCCAGACCTCTCGTATAGGCAGTCATCTCTGCAGCATAGCCCTGCATCTGTGATACGGGCGCAGAACCGCTTAACACCATCTGGCCATTCTCATTCTCCGGCTCGGAAAATGTACCGGACATCTTCTGAATATCCGTCATGGCCCGTCCCAGCTTATCCGCCGGAACTGTAAGACGGAACTCATAGAAAGGCTCCAAAAGCACGCTTTTCGCCTGCTTCAGCCCCTGCCGTACCGCCCGATAGGTGGCCTGCCGGAAATCACCGCCCTCTGTATGCTTGGCGTGGGCTCTGCCTGCCGCCAGCGTAATCTTCATATCCGTAATCTCCGCCCCGGTCAACACGCCCGGATGACTCCGTTCCGTCAGATGAGTCAGAATCAGCCTCTGCCAGTTCCGATCCAGCTCGTCCTCGCTGCAGCTGCTTGCAAAAGTCAGACCGCTTCCCGGCTCGCCGGGCTCCAGGATCAAATGTACCTCCGCATAATGGCGCAAGGGTTCGAAATGACCCACTCCCTCCACTACATTTTCGATGGTTTCCTTGTATACAATACTGCCTGCGCCAAACTCTACCGGGACCCCGAAGCGCTCCTGCATCAGGCTTTTCAGGATCTCAATCTGCACTTCGCCCATCACGCGCACATGAATCTCGGAAAGCTCCTCTCTCCAGACCACATGCAGCTCCGGAAGCTCCTCCTCCAAACGGCGAAGCTTCTGAAGAAGTTCATGCAGATTGCAGTCCTTCGGAGGCAGTAACTGGTAAGTTAATACCGGTTCCAGGGACGGAGCCGGGCCCTTATCTTCCATTCCCAGTCCTTCGCCCGCCCAGGTGCGGGAAAGTCCTGTCACTGCGCAGATCGTGCCAGCCGACGCCTCCTGAACGTTCTCAAAGCTGCCGCCGGAATAGAGACGAATCTGATCCGCCTTTTCCTCCCAGGCTTCTCCATCTGTCTCGCCCTGGATAAGCTGTTTTACCTTCAATGAACCGCCCGTCACCTTCAGATAGCTTAAGCGGCTGCCCTGTTCATCCCGGCCAATCTTGTATACACGAGCGCCGAATTCCGTCGGATAAATATGTCGCTCCATATAACGCGCCATGGCGTCCAGGAATTCCTGCACGCCTTCATCTTTCAGAGCGGATCCAAAATAACAGGGATAAATCTTACGCTCCCTGATCTTATGAGCGATACTCTCTGTGCTCAACGTTCCCTGTTCCAGGAACTGTTCCAGCAACGCCTCATCGCAGACCGCTGCGTCCTCACAGATATCCGCCTCTGCCCGATCTGCCGTAAAATCCACACAGCGTCCATCCAAAGCGCCCTTTAATTCTGCCAGAAGCGCCATACGGTCCGTTCCTGGCTGATCCATTTTATTCACAAATAAGAAAACCGGGATCCGGTACTTCTTCAAAAGCTTCCACAGTGTCCGCACATGAGCCTGCACACCATCTGCACCATTGATCACCAGAATCGCATAGTCCAGCACCCAAAGAGTGCGCTCCATCTCTGCAGAGAAGTCCACATGTCCCGGTGTATCTAAAAGCGCTGCTTTCCAGTCCCCCAGCTGAAGCTGGGCCTGGCTTGCAAAGATCGTAATGCCTCTGGCCCGCTCCAGACTGTGTGTATCCATATGGGCGTCGCCATGATCTACGCGGCCTGCCTTTCGGATGGCACCGCACCGATAGAGCATGGCTTCCGCCAAAGTTGTCTTTCCCGCGTCCACATGGGCCAGGATTCCGATTGTCGTTCTCTTTTCCATAAATTCAAACCTCGGATTCCATTCTAACACAAAATGTGTGTTCGGGGAAGAACTTATTTTCCAACCGGCTGTATTCTTAAGTTCTGTCCACAGATACCTATTCTTATCGCACCAGCGTTCTCGTCTCTCTCAGCCTTACGCAGGAACGTGCATAGGTAAACTGCGTCACCAGCCAGATAATGGATACCACTACCACAGCGAACATTCCCGTATCAAAATACAGATGCGCCACCATCGTTCCCACCAGCAGAATGGGAACCGTCCGATTCACAGTCATGAAAGCCTTATAGGAGCTTCGGTATATAATCTCTTTCTCCGCCTCGTCGCAGCTTTCCAGCCACTGCTCCTGGAACTTCAGGGAAGACGGTTCGCCCTTTTTCTCCGGATGGGTTTTCTGAAGCAGCTTCACATAGCGAATCTGCCAGAAATACTCATAGATAAAGCAGGCGATAAACACGATGCAAGCTGCCAGGAAACGAAATGCATGGCCGTCGCTTGTGATATACTTCATAGAGTAGCCAAAGGTCAAAACCAGAATACTGAGCACCTGGGATACCACACTTACATTCATTCCAAAGGCCCCTTCTTTTTCTTCCTCATATTCCAGCCGATCGCATTCTTCATCCTCCGCTGTCTGCTGCTTTTCACAGGTCGCTTTCAGCCTCCGGTAACTGGTCTCCCCCAGAATCACAGATGCCGCAAAAATGATTCCCAGAAGCGGCGTCATCACACTTTGAATCAACGCAGTGATTCCTGCCATATCAATTCCAATTCCAGATGCTTTGGTTGCCTCATAAAGTCCACCGGAAATACCTCCCGCCACGCCTCCTATCGCTGCGGCAACTGCGATAATTTTCAGACATCTTTTATAACTGTTGACTTTTTTCTCTTTCATCTTCCCCATCCTCCTCATACCGGAAAATATCCTCTACCTGTACCTCGCAAATCATCGCCAGCTTCAAAGCCAGTGTCACCGACGGCGAGTAATCGCCCCGTTCAATCAGACTGATCGTCTGCCGGGATACGCCCGCCTTCTTCCCCAGCTCCGTCTGATTCATATTCAGCCGGGATCGGTATTCCTTTAAACGATTTAATAACGGCATAATGTTCAGTTCTCCTTTGCGTTTGACAACTTTTCTTGTCATTATTATCATAGCATTGACAAGGATAGTTGTCAAGATGTTTTGACAAGTCTTTTTGTCATTTAAATTTGGTGATATGTCGTTGTCAGTTAAACAAAAAACATCGATCTTTTTTGGCAAGATCGATGTTTTCGTTTTACATTCTTTTTACAGCGTCTTCGTCGTCCACTTACTCATATCCCACACTTCTCCGACCACATCCTGATAAAACTCCGGCTCGTGGCAGATAAGCAGGATACTTCCCTTGTACTCCTTCAATGCCCGTTTCAGTTCGTCCTTGGCATCCACGTCCAGGTGGTTGGTGGGCTCGTCCAAGAGGAGGAAGTTGGTGTCGCGGTTGATGAGCTTGCAGAGGCGGACCTTGGCCTGCTCGCCGCCGCTTAAGACGCGGACCTGGCTTTCAATATGCTTGGTGGTCAGGCCGCATTTGGCCAGGGCTGCGCGGATTTCCTGCTGGTTGTAGGAAGGAAATTCGTTCCAGATTTCGTCGATGCAGGTGGTCTTATTATCACCCTTTACTTCCTGTTCGAAGTAGCCAAGCTGCAGATTTTCACCCAGCTCGCAGCTGCCGGACAGGGACGGAATCAGACCCAGAATACTCTTCAAAAGCGTGGTTTTACCGATACCGTTGGTTCCCACCAGCGCAATTTTCTGACCGCGCTCCATGCTGAAATTAAGCGGCCTGGACAGGGGTTCTGTGTAGCCAATCACCAGATCTTTTGTCTCAAAAAGCATTTTTCCGGGCGTGCGGCCATAGCGGAAATTGAATTCCGGCTTTGGCTTTTCGGCAGCCAGCTCAATAACGTCCATTTTGTCCAGCTTTTTCTGGCGGGACATGGCCATATTTCGGGTAGAAACACGGGCCTTGTTGCGGGCCACGAAGTCCTTCAGCTCGCTGATTTCCTGCTGCTGACGGCGGTAAGCAGCCTCTAACTGAGCCTTTTTCACCGCATAGACCTCCAGGAAATGGTCGTAATCGCCCACATAGCGGTTCAGCTCCTGATTCTCCATATGGTAAATGATATTGACCACCTCGTTCATAAAAGGCACGTCATGGGAAATCAGAATAAACGCATTTTCATAATCCAGAAGATAGCGCTTCAGCCAGCCGATATGCTCCTCATCCAGGTAGTTGGTCGGCTCGTCCAGAAGCAGAATATCCGGCTTCTCCAGCAGCAGCTTGGCCAGCAGCACCTTCGTTCTCTGTCCGCCGCTCAAATCCGTCACGTCCCGGTCAAGTCCCAGATCCAGAAGCCCCAGCGCCCGAGCTACCTCTTCCACCTTCGCGTCAATGGTATAAAAATCATGCAGGGTCAGCTCATCCTGAATGGTTCCCAGTTCCTCCATCAGGGCGTCCATATCGTCCCCGGCGCTGCCCAGCATATCGCAAATCTCATTCATCCGTTCTTCCTTTTTCAGCAGCGGATCAAAGGCGGATTTCAGCACCTGGCCGACGGTCATGCCTTTCTCCAGCACCGCATGCTGATCCAGATAGCCTGCATGGACATTTTTCGCCCATTCCACTTTTCCCTCGTCAGGCATCAGCTTCCCGGTCACGATACTCATAAAGGTGGACTTTCCTTCGCCGTTGGCGCCCACCAGACCGATATGTTCCCCCTTCAGAAGCCGGAAGGACACGTCTGAGAAAATGGCCCGGTCGCCAAAGCCATGGGTTAGGTGCTCCACATTCAAAATACTCATAAATCTCTCCCTGTACAGTTCAAAATCATTTCTCTTGTTACGCGCATGTAACCCATATTTTATCGGCTTTTCCGGGATTCGTCAAGGGATCAAAATACCTGTCACGGCAGCCCTTCTTTTCTTACATCTGTGTCAGAACAAAAATATCATAAATTGCTTTGATCGCAGCCTCAAAATCCCTGTTTTCCACACCAATAATAATATTCAGCTCACTGGAACCCTGATCGATCATCTTCACGTTCACATTGGCATGGGCCAATGCAGAAAAAATTCTTCCGGCAGTTCCTCTGGTGGACTTCATTCCCCGTCCTACTACGGCAATCAGCGCCAGATCGGACTCCATCTCCACAAAATCCGGAGATACGGCCCGATGGATTCCTGCAATCACCTGCTGTTCCTTTTCCTCAAATTCATCCTGATGCACATAAACCGTCAGAGTATCAATTCCGGAAGGAATATGCTCAAAGCTGATACCCTGGTCTTCAAATACCTGAAGAACCTTGCGTCCAAATCCAATTTCACTGTTCATCATGGATTTTTCAATATTGATAGAACAGAAACCTTTCTTTCCCGCAATACCGGTGATGGTGTATTTGGGCTTTCTGCAGGTACTTTCCACGATAAAGGTTCCCTTATCTTCCGGGTGATTGGTATTTCGGATGTTAATGGGGATTCCCTCTTTTCTCACAGGGAAGATGGCCTCCTCGTGAAGGACCGTTGCTCCCATATACGACAACTCGCGAAGTTCCCGATAGGTAATGGTCTCGATCACAGCCGGATTCTCCACGATCCTCGGATCCGTCACCAGAAAACCGGATACATCTGTCCAGTTCTCATACAGATCCGCCATAATCGCCTTGGCCACCAGCGAGCCTGTTACATCGGAACCGCCTCTGGAAAATGTCCGCACCTTTCCGCCATCCTCAGCGCCGTAGAATCCCGGAATAACAGCTTTTTCACACCTCGCCAGTCTTTTTTCCAGAAGTCGGTTGGTCTTTTCCGCCTCGAGAACTCCGTTCTTATCAAAACGAATCACCTCCGCGGCATCCACAAACTCATATCCCAGATAAGCCGCCATGACTTTACCATTCAGGAACTCTCCTCTGGACGCAGCATACTCTTTCCCTGCATGCGCGGAAAAATCAGCAGCAATCTGCTCAAATTCCCGTTCCAAGGACAGGTCCAAAGAAAGCCCCTTTATAATCTCCTCAAAGCGCTCCTTAATAGCCTGAAGCTTTCCGGAAAACTCTTCCCCTGCTTCCGCAGCCTCATAGCAGGCATACAGCATATCCGTTACCTTGGTGTCTCCGTTAAAGCGCTTTCCCGGCGCAGACGGCACCACATATCTGCGGCTTTCTTCACTTCTGATGATCTCTCCTACCTTCTTAAACTGTTCCGCATTGGCCAGAGAGCTTCCTCCAAATTTTACAACTTTTTTCATAGTGATAACGACTCCTCATAGCTTTATAGAATACACTGAGGTTATTTTAAAAAAAAGTGGCAGAATTTGCAAGTGTTTCTTTTTAAAATCAAGCGAACCCAAACACGATGTTACGCTTGGAATTTTGTGCACTCATTCCAGACTCATCTCAGCAAATCAGACCATCGGTATCCAGCAGTGCGTATTTTTTCATTAAAATTTTCTCCATTTCATTTGACAACATTATGTTGCGACTCAAAAACAACACAAAAAATTGCGGAGTAAAATCAGTTTTGCAAACCAGCCAGCGCCAGAAATTTTTTATCTGACTGAATACTCTGTGTCAGAAACTGACCGTCCCGAAACAGAGCATATGTCGTGACCGGTGCGGGTACATTCTGTGCAGATTCTTTATCAGTAACGTGAATAACTTTGAACGGAATACCATGTTCCTTCGCCACCTGTTGCACCCTCGGCACCCAATAATGGGTATACGGACACTGATCGGTGTAATAAAGAACAAAGCCCGCTTCCTCAATCACCGGATGTCTCGCGCATTCCTTGAAATGCAGCGGCTGTGTACCTGATTCAATGGGAAGATACATGAGATTGATCCCGCAGTCGGATATGTCTGCCACACGGAACCCCTTGTAAGCAAGAAATTTCGGATCAGCGAGAAATTCCCGCTTCCGTCCCTCTGCACACAGAATACAAAGACCTTTCTTCCCCTGAGCCTTAGCATCACGGATACACGCCTCCAGCAGATCATTCGAGTATCCGTGTCCTTTCATGGAGCCGGATACCCATAAACAGTTAATATAAAGATAACCCTCTGCCACAATAGGCACCCAGGCGTTTTCAGCCGGAATATATTCAATAAAGCATTTTCCACGCTCTGCGCTCCGATAAAAAACAAGTCCGTCATCAAAGCGCTGCCTCAGCCATTCCTTTTTTGCGACACTCTGTTTGCCGGACATGGCGCAGCAGATATGTTCCTTATCCATATTTTCTTTTGTAATCCGAAGATAGTTCATCCGTTATTCCTCCCGTTCAACACAACTGTCCCGGCAGCATCTGCTTTTCTTTTGCCAGGAAAGTGGCTTCAAACTTTTCAAACCCCTCCGGGTCTTTCTCACAGACAAAATACCCCTCCGGGTCTTTGTAAGTACCGGAGACGCCGTCCAAGAATCCCGGTTTCAGTTCTTTGATGAGAAAATAGTCCGCCTCCGGGTCGTCGGCATAGCGCACGCCCTTGGTTTTGGCCGGAACAAAGCCAGACTTGCCGTAAAAGTCAATATTGCCGGTAATGGCAAGCGCCCCTGCACCCATTTCCTTTGCTTTTCCCATGGAATAGTCGAGCAGCTGCTTTCCGTAGCCCTGCCGCTTGTATGCGGGTGCGATGCCAATGGGACCGAAGGTCATGATCGGCACCTTTCGCCCGTCGTCACAGTCGATCTCCGACCGCACATAGATTACCTGCCCGATTAGCTTTCCGTCCAGTTCCATCACAAAATCCAGCTCCGGCACAAATGCCAGGTCGTCCCGATAACAGTGCAGCACATAGTGCTCCATACAGCCGGGCCGGTAAACATTCCAGAATGCCTCGCGGGTCAGGTTTTCGACAGCTCTGTAATCTTCTTTTGTTTCCAGACGTATGGTAATATTCTTTTCTGACATGATATTTCTCCTCTCTTATTTCTTATCTCTTAATCAATAATCCTTCTTTTCTGCTGATTTTGGGAACGATGGCGGCCTGCTTCTTCATAGTCGCCGCAAAGCAACATATCACAAGTCCGAACACCAGCAGAACTGTGCTTCTGCGCCCCCAATATTGAATGCTTGTGCGACCCCAAACCGACCAGACGATAAGACCCAGCAGGGCAAAGAGCATCAAAGTTGTCACCGTAGTTATGGCGTTTCCAAAATAAAGTTTCATTCTCATTTCACCTCTCAATACTGAATCTTATCATTTCCTTCTCTTTCTGTAATCAGACTCAACCTTGGCAATAAAGTGATCAATGTGTGTTGCCAGCAAAGAGGAAACCGATTCTTTTTCCTCTGCACCGTCGTAGACACTGTATAAAAGATACATTGGACCATAGAATTCCAATGCCAGCTGCATAGCGTCCTCATCAGAATCTGCCAGCTTGCGGAAGATGGCCGCCATGTACT
This sequence comes from Candidatus Dorea massiliensis AP6, assembly GCF_964245105.1. Lineage (NCBI taxonomy): Bacteria > Bacillati > Bacillota > Clostridia > Lachnospirales > Lachnospiraceae > Dorea > Candidatus Dorea massiliensis. The sequence continues at coordinate 83,353 of NZ_CAXTKW010000013.1, forward strand.
CCAAAGGCCCACCAGCCAGATAGTCATGATGGAGCTGTGCAAGCTTGGGATCACGATACTGCTCCAACGTCAGCATTTTACGGAAATTAGAAGAAAACGGTTGCTTTGTCCAATGGTCAAACTGGGCAAGGCTGTACGTGCGAATTTTTTGAATTGGTGTATGCAGATATGCTTCCGCAAAGCCGTCTGGTTCCGTTTCCGGCATTTCATAGGCCTCCGCGCGCTCATAGTCCATCTTGTTCATCCGCTCCACAATCTTATCTAAGATCTCTTGCTTGCTGGCATAATGCTTATATAAGGCGGCTTTCGTAAATCCCAACTGCCCTGCAATATCATTCATAGACGTCCCCAGATAGCCGTTCTGCGCAAACAGCTCCAGTGCTATTCTCAAAATCCGTTCCTTTGTACTCTCTGCCATAACTATCTCCTCTATTAAAGTAACCACTCGGTAACTTCATTGTAGTTACCGAGTGGTTACTTGTCAAGAGCTAATGAAAAAAGCTCGAAGTCAAACTGTAATTTCAATTTGATTTCCTTCGATTACAACAATACAACTTTCATAGTACCCATCTCCGGTTATCCTGGGACCGCTGACCACTTCATATCCGTCAGCTTTCAGTTCAGCGGTCAAAGCATCCACTTTTTCTTTGCTGCCTACGCTGAACGCAATGTGCGCATACCCAGTGCGGGCAAATCCCTTTGGAAAATCGGGCATTTCCGGCTTGTTCATAATTTCAAGCCGTGCCCCCTCGTCAAACGACAGAAAATAAGAGCGGAAACTTGTTTTTGTATTATGGTAGCCTTCATTTGATTTTGCACCCAGATACTTCACAAAGAAATTGCGGGCTGTTTCCAGCTTCGCATACATTCTACATGGCAGGATTGGAAGGACAGGATTAAATCACCGTCCCGTTCTCGATACAAACAATATGATCGCAGCAGCGCTGAATCAACTCCGGGTCGTGGGTCACGATCAGCACGGTCTGGTTGCCTTTCAGAGAAAAAAGCAACGCCGCCGTTTGCTCCATGTGGCGGAAGTCAAGACCGCTGGTAGGCTCGTCAAAGATCAGGATCTCTTTTCCAGCCAGAATGGCAGACGCAATGGCTACCCGCTGCTTTTGTCCACCGGACAGGCTCATGGGATGGCGTTCCCGCAGATGGGACAGATCCAGCATCTCCAAAACACGTTCAACATCTGAACTATTTTCCGACCGCATCCCAAGCTGGACTTCGTCAGCTACTGTTTCGCAGAACAGTTGGTGGTTCACATCCTGCATGACCATGTAGCAGTTTTTCAGCAGCTGTCTGTTTTTCCAAAGCTGTCCGTTTATCTCGACCTGCCCTTTGAACTTCTTCTCCAGTCCGCACAGGCAGCGGGAAAAGGTGGACTTGCCCGCACCATTGGGACCGACAAGCGCAATAATACCGTCCAAAGGCAGGGAAAGATGAGGAATATTCAACACCGGTGTTCCATCGTAAGAAAAACAAAAGTTTTGCAGCTGCATCATTTCGGTTTCCGGAACACTGTTCTGTACCGGCGCTATCTTCTCATCGCGCAAGGATCGAAGTCCCATTTGATGAAGCTGTTCTGTGGAATACTGTGCAAATGCCTGCATAGAAAGGTCGAAAGCTACCTGTCCATCCTTCATGCAGATCACCCGGTCACAGAGATCGCGGAGCCACGACAGCCGGTGCTCCGCGATCACAATGGTCTTACCTTCAGCTTTCCATCCGAGCAGTGTCTGCTTCAGCTCCTCAATAGCGTGAACGTCCAGATTGGAGGTAGGCTCATCCAGCACCATCACCTCCGGGCGCAGAGCCGAAACGGAGGCGCAGGAAATCTTCTGCTTTTCTCCGCCAGAGAGTTCAAAGATGCTGCGCCCTAACAGTTTTTTTATGTTTAGCTCCCTCGCTGCTTCGTCTACACGGGAGAGTATCTCGTCTTCCGGCATTCCCATGTTCTCGCAGCCAAAGGCCAGCTCACTGGTGGTGTCCACGCAGAAAAACTGACTGCGGGGGTTCTGGAACACGCTACCGACGATTCTTGCCGTGTCGTAAAGCTCGGCCTCCGTCACATTCAGGCCATTTACCATGGCACATCCTTCCATCTTACCCTCATAGAAATGTGGGATCAGGCCGTTAATCAGGCGGGTAACGGTCGTCTTTCCGCTGCCGGACTCGCCGCAGAGAAGAACACATTCGCCTTCGGCAATGGTCAAGGATACATTTTTCAGGGATGGTTTTTCTGCATTTTCATGCTGAAAGCTGACTTTTTTGATCTCGATCATAGAACCCTCCCCATGATCCAAACCGCATAAGGGATCAGACAAACTACAAACAGAAGATAGTCCTGTATATGAAAGCCGATTTTGCAGATGTTGGTTCGCTTCACCTCGCCGCCAAGTCCACGGGTTAGTGCCGCGGCAGACAGGTCCTCACCGATCTTCACGCAGCAGGTTATCAGCGGCACCAATCGGTATTCCAGCATTTTTCCCACATTCTTTCCGCCCATGTAAATTCCCCGCATCCGCATTGCGGCATTGATGGAGGCTGCCTCATCCATGACCGTGGGAAAAAATCGAAACATGACGGACAGTGGAATGATGATCTTTTCACTCAGGTGCAGGCGCAGCATAGCGGCAGTGAACTCGCTGACCGTGGTAGTGGAAACCAGATAACCGCCCATCGCGATCCCCGGCAGGAAGCGGGAGAGCATTCCGCTGCACCCCAGGAGGATGAAATTGACTGCCCCCTTGGTCAGTGGGACAAGCTGCGTATAGGTCAGCCAGGACAGCAGGTAGACGAGCAGATAGGTTGCCGCCCCTTTCCACTTTTTTGCGCTCAGCATCAGCACAGCGGGCATGGCACAGAGGATGGGGACGAGAGGTTCCACACTCCCGCCCCCGGCAGACCCCAACACGAACAGGGCGATGTCGAAGAGCATCACCAGCTTCGTCCTGGGGTCCAGCACCAAACCTCTGTTTTGAATGCTGGCCTGCAGGATTCCCCGAGCCATCAGACGATGCCCGCCTTGACAAAGTGCTTTTTCAGCAGCGCCTTGCCCAACAGTGCGCCCAGCATACCGCACACAAAGGCGGCTACGATCAACACGGGAGCCGTCCAGGGCTGCATGATGTTTCCCAGCGTATTGATATATTCTGCGCCAAAGCTCTGGCGGGTGGAGAAATAGCCCTCCCTGTCGATATACAGCGGCAGATAGTTACCAAACAGAAGAACGCAGAAGGTTCCATAGCTGAGAATGCTTTTCTTCCCACTGGCGTAGCTGCCGCTTTTTGCGATCAGGTCAGCCAGAAAGCCGAACACTACGCCAAAGAGAATAGGCCAGAATCCCATACCGGTGACGCATAGATAAATACCAACAATGGTCGCCATAATGGTGATCATTCCGAACTTTTTGACCTTGGTATAGAACAGCATCATGGGAACGCCGAGGATGATCGGTACGATCACCGTCAGCATGGGCATCATGATAGGAATATATCCTAACATGGAAATACAAGTCATTAAGACACAGTAGAGCGCTGCATAAATGCCAATGTTAATCAAGTCTTTTCCTTTGAGTTTCTGATTGTTTTTCATCGTTATTTCCTCCTTCTTTATACCTTCCAGCCCACAGCCTGTTCACGAGATTCCACAAACCGGCGATAGATACCGCCTTGCTCCATGAGCTGCTCGTGCGTGCCGCTTTGGGCGATTCGGCCTTTGTCGATGACCAAAATGTTATCCGCGTGGCGGACCGTTTTCAGCCTGTGGGCAATCATCAGAATGGTCTTTTCTTTTGTCAGGGCTTCAATGGCAGCGGTTAGCTCCTGCTCGCTTTCCGGGTCTACATTCGCAGTCGCTTCGTCCAGGATGATGATAGGAGCATCCTTCATAATGGCTCTGGCAATGGAAATACGCTGCTTCTCTCCGCCGGAGAGACTGGCCCCACCCTCACCGATGACCGTATCATAGCCATCCGGCAATGCCATAATGAAATCATGGCAACAGGCTTTCCTGGACGCCTCGATGACCTTTTCCATAGGAGCATCCGGCTGGCCGAAGCGAATGTTATTGGCAATGGTATCCTGGAACAGATACACGCTCTGGAACACAAAACTGAAATTGCGCATCAGACTGTCCATGCTGTATTCCCGTACATCCACACCGCCAAGCTTCACGCATCCCTTGTCCACATCCCAGAATCGAGAAATCAGATGGCAAAGGGTGGTCTTTCCTCCACCGGAAGGGCCGACGATTGCCGTGGTGGTGTGTTGCGGAATATGGATGGATACCCCATCAATGATCTTTCGCTTGTCATAGGAAAACTCTGCGTTTTCCACATCGATGTCATAGCTGGAGGGAATGATATCCTTTCCGTCAATGTCCATCGTGGGCATATTCAGCACCGCCTGCGCCTTGCCCACATACAAATCCACATTGCGCAGCAGAGCGGAATAGTTGCCCGCCGTGTCCAGCGCACCAAACAGGATGAACGCCGCAAGGATCATGACCACAGCATTCAGCAGTTCCATCGTTCCGTTCAAGTAAAATGCCACGGATATAATGGCCACCACCACGCCGAGGAGCTTGGCCGTAAGGTTTTGCAGAAACATAATGGGTACAAAAGCCATTTCAGCCTTGGTATTCGCCGCACTGTTTTCATCAATGGCTTCATTCAAAGCCCTGCTCTTTTTCCCTGTCAGATTGTAGGCCTTAACCTCTGCAATGCCCTGAACATACTCCAGCACCTTTTCCACCAACTTGCGGTCAGAGGAATCCTTGAGCGGTGCAATCGTTTTGGATTTCTTTTGGAGCAGCGAGTTGATGGCAAAGTACAGCAATACACCCATAACGGCGATGCCGCCGATTCGCAGGTCAAAAAGAAGGATCATAAGGACTACGAAGATGGTGGTCAGGATTCCCTGCGTCACCATCATGACCACACGGGTCGCCACATCCGCCAACGCTTCCATACTGTTAGTGGCAACTGAGGTGATGTAGCCAAGGCTGTTTCGATTGAAATATCCCATAGGCAGATACTTCAAATGCTCGGCGATTTCAATGCGCTTGTCTGCGCAGGTACCATAGCCCGCCTCGCACTGAAGCATGGTGGAACGGTAATTCGCAAAGGCGTTGCCCGCTACGCTCAGTAGCATGATGCCGAAGGAGATCAGGATGTGCTGTACGGTCAGATCACCCGACAATACCCCGTGCAGAGTCACGGCGATGGCCGGGATTTTCATAGCCTCAAAGATGGCTTTCAGTACTCCAAGGAAAATGGAGCGGATAAATTTGTGCCGGTTTTCTTTTCCGCTGAACGCAAAGAACCGTCTGAATATCTGGATCATTCCTGCGCACCTCCTTCCACGGTGTCCCGAACGGAGATATGAGAACGCCACATCCGGGCATACAATTCATCCTGTGCCAGCAACTCCTCATGCGTTCCACTGGTACGAATTTTTCCGTCCTCTACCACAAAGATCTGGTCGCTGTTTGTGATGGTAGACAGGCGGTGAGCGATCACGATCAAGGTCTTGCCCTTGGTCAGCTTTGCCACCGCCGATTGAATCATGGCTTCGTTTTCCGGGTCAGTAAAAGCAGTGGCTTCATCCAGAATAATAATGGGCGCGTTTTTCAACATAGCTCTGGCAATGGCGATCCGCTGCCGCTCACCACCGGAGAGATGCCCGCCTGCGCCGCCGACCACGGTATCGTAGCCATTTTCAAGGCCCATGATAAACGCATGGCATCCACATGCTTTGGCCGCTTCCATCACCTCAGCATCGGTGGCGTTCTGCTTGCCCATGCGGATATTTTCCATAACTGTGGTATCAAAAAGAAAGTTGTCCTGGGATACATAGGCAATATAGCGATGATAGTCCTCCTGCGTCAGCTTCCGTATATCCACGCCGCCTAGGGTAATACTGCCGCCGCTTACATCCCACAGCGATGCGACCAGCCTGGCGATCGTGGATTTTCCGCTGCCGGAGGGCCCAACCAGGGCATTGACGGTACCCTCTCTGATCTCCAGATTGATACCGTGAAGCACTTCCTTCTCGTGATATCCGAAGGTCACATCTTTGAGCTTAATATCCTTGGACTGAGGCTGGCTGGCAGATGTGTCCGGCCGCTTCATGTCCTCCAACGTCAGCAGAGATGTCACCTCACCGATGATGGTACTCAGCTTTGCAAGATCATCGCCGTAAGACATGACGGTGATGAGCGGTGCGATCAGGCCAACGGAAAAAAGAATGACCTGAATGAAAGTACCTGCGTCCAGCGTTCCAGCTCGGAATAGCAGACCGCCGATGGGAAGCACTGCGATCATGGTAGCCGGGAAGATAGACATGGCAAGGCAGAAATAGATATTGCACCGCCGCATCCACTCCACATAGCAGCTTGCGCCCTCTTTCGCCGCCACCACAAATTTATCGTAGGAGCTTTGCGCCTTACCGAAGGCTTTGATGACCTCGATGCCGTTGATATATTCCACGGCAGTATCATTGAGAATTTTTGTCTTATTTATGGTATTCTGATAGCTTTCCTCATAGTCACGGGTCATGAGGGCATAGCAGCCAAAACCAATCGGAACCGTTGCCAATACCGCCAACGCCATCCGCCAATCCAGAATAAACAAATACACCAAAAGAGCGATAGGCACCAGCAGATTGGATGTAAACTCCGGTATGATATGTGCCATAGTCGTTTCGATGCTGTCAATACGCTCCACCAGTACATTTTTGATGGAGCCGGAGGGGATGTCCAGCACCGTGCCCAAAGGCACACGGGAGAGTTTCGCGCAGACCCGCTTGCGTATGGTGCCCAGCACAGCGAAGGTTGCTTTATGAGAGAGTGTGGTGGAAATGCTATGAAATCCGCAGCGCCCCAACCACAGGACTGCCATAACAAGACAGTTTTTTATGTATATGCTCATGTCCCTGCATCCACCCAGGAGATCTGAGATGATGCCTGCCATCACAAAATAGGGCAAAATGCCGCAGACCACGCCACAAACCGCGCTTAGAACGCTGAGCACGTATTGCGGTCGATGTTGTCCTGCAAAATCCCATATCCACGATGGCACGGAGCGTCTTGATTGTTTTTCCATGGTTTTCTTACCTCCTGTCATTTCGATATTCAGCAGGGGACATACCAAAGAGTTCCTTGAATGCCGCTGCAAATTTACTCGGGTTGTCGTAGCCAACGCTGGCCGCCACATCAATAATTTTCTTTTTTCTGTCAGTAACCAGCATGGAAGCCGCTACATTCATTTTGTAGGTGCGAATGTAGGTATAAATAGGACTGCCGTAGACACCCTTAAAGCCGGTTTTCAGTGCGCCCACGCTGACGTCAAAACGCTTAGCCAGTTCTTCCGTAGTGTAATTCACAGAGAGTTCTTCCGTCAGCAGCTTGTGGACAGACTTAATCTTCTCTATTTGACTGGAATAGAAATAAGGGCGCTCATCCCGATAATCAGCAAGTTCCAGCGCGCCCAGGAACACCAGAAGCTCCATGACCTTGATTTTAAAATAATCCATGCGGATTTTCGATGGAACATGATAAAGCTCAGAAAATATATGCTCGATGGCACTGTTTTGACGCAAAATGTATAGTCTGTCTCCACTGCAGAATTTCTGCGCTAAGGAGGCAATATCAACGGAAATCGTTGGCATTTCCTCATCGATGGCCTTTTCCGCCTGCTCCATAAAAAAGCCGATTGTAATCCCGTGGTAGTGGGAAAGAGGAAAATCCACATCGCCGGTATGATGTACACGCCGGTCAACGCGCATATCCCCGGCCTCTATATAATAGTGGAGATCCTGTTCCGTTCTGTGTTCCATGCGCCCTTCCCGGCAATGGTCGATACACAGAAGGTTTGCGCAGCTTGTAAACCGACTGTAGCAGTGGGCAAGGTGAAAATCGTTATACATAAGATAGACACCGTCAAATACGCGGTAGATGGTCATCAATCCGTCACCGCTGGGTTCATTCAGACGCAGAACCTTGCATTCTTCTGTTTCCACCACTTCTTCGATATTGTCTCCAAAATCAGCCCCGCGGAACATTTTCCATGGGTCCGTTACCATTTCCAAAAACACCCCCTTTTTTGGGTTAGGATTTGCTAACTCGCATTGATTAAGAAAAGCCGTACCATGCGGCTTTCCGAACTATTGTATCAGACCAACGCTTGAGCGCTCTACTCCGATTTGCTTTTTCTGCTCCATTTGGAAAGGAAAATCGACTTTCTACAACTTTTAACCGAAGAATCCCCTAATAATATCCCAGAGTTGTGTAGTTATTTCGAAAACAATGTACTGGATATCCAGAAGGCTGTGGATGAGAGAAAAAGCAGATAGTTTTCCCATTTTTGAGTTTTATAGATGCTTTTTTCGGCCTATTCAGCCTGATTTTAGTCTATTTTGCAAGTACCTTTTTCTTGTCTGGCTGAGGAAACTCTTAAAGTTTGTTACCTCATCTTTTTTTCATATAGAAATCACAGCGGCTTGCGCCGGTTCCCAGCGTTCCAGTTCTTCTGAACTCCAGGCCTGGAAGGTTGCCGTAGCAGCGGTCATCATTGGCGCAGAATATTTTTGTCAGCTCCGGGCAGCCAACGTATTTCTGATGGCAGCGTTTTCGATCACAGCATAGGCGGTTTGCTCGTCTGTCTCTTCTTTGCTTTGACATGGTATTGGTATCAAATACCCCATAATTATTTCTTCGCCAGAATACAAAACCAGTGCTTTTCTTTTTCGGCGTGGCACACAACAGAAGCAAACCCAGCAGTTTCCAGAACCTTGCAAATCGTCTTTTCATCATAAATACGCATGCCGTCAATGATTTTTTATATCAGCTTCTCCTCTTGTACCCGCAATCGCAGTAGTCATCACCATTGGCAATGGTACATTCCCGCACAAAATGCGATGCACCGCCCACCTCGCTCATGCTGTAATCCAGAGCGCACATGGCGGGGACGAGGTCAAAAAGCCCCAACTCCCGCATGAGTGTGCAGATGCCACACTGAGAAAACCGTGCCTCATAACCGCTGTCATCGGGGTAGAGGCAAAATTCCATGTTCCAGGAATAGGGGTTCCGGTCGGCGGCTTTGAACGCTGCCGTGGTTTTCATGCCGTCTATATCCTGTCGGCTGAATTTCTTCTTCCCGCTCATGCGGCAGAACCAGCGCATGGTAGGGGTCATCATGGCCTGCCGGTAATAGACCGTTAATTTTTCCACATCCGGGCGTTCCGGCATGGAGAGAACAAAGGCTGACAGCATGGCACAGCTGACAATGTTCATTTTGAAGCGGTCGCCCTTTTCAAACTCCGGCAACTTGCGGATAATCTCCTTATATTTTTGCTTTGCCTTGGATGTAACCACTTTGGAAGCATCTCCATCCAGTTCAAAAACGGTTATGAGATTTCGCTCAAAGGACATTCCAAACAGCGCCCACATTCCAAAGGGCATTCCAGCGTATTTCATTGCAGATACCTCCCGGCTTCCGCTTCCAGTGCCTGCCACACCGGGTAGGCTACGCCGTTCGCATCGAAAAATTTCTTAAGATCCCGGTTCAGCGCACTCATTTCATCGATGGCGTTCATTGCGTGGTCGGAGGCGCAGAGTTTGCCCAGCGAGGTGGCACACATCAGCTCGAAAAAGCGCAGGCAGGTCTTGCGGTATTTCTCCCCTTCAAAGTCTGCATCCTCCTTGGGCAGAATGGTGTGCCCGGCATCTCGGATGGCGCGGTATCCCTCGATGTTGGCATCCAGCACACGGTTCAGGTACGCGGTATCTCCCCTGAGCTTTTTCAGGTCGCCGTCTGTCTTATAGCAGGCGAAGGCCGCAGGCATCACAAACGCGGCATGGCAGAGCAGATAGTCCTCCATGTTCGGCTCGTAAACAACCTTATATTTTGTGCCGTGGAAGATGCGCCCGATCAACTGTTTATTGGAGGTTGCACCCGTCAGCTGCCCGATGGTGATCTTCTTCAGGTCGATGGAGACCACCCGGTCAACCTCCCGATGCCCGGCAGAAAGCGCAAAGGCAAACAGGACGTTCTTTTCCGGCAGTGCCGCCGCCAATGTTTTTGTCTGTACGTTGTTGCCCACAAATACGATGTTTTTCGTCCGATTCGCCCGCAGCGTGTCCAGAGCGGAATCCAGCTGTGTATAGCGCAGGACCACAAAGATCACATCGTACATTGCATCCGGTGCAAGTTCAGTCACCACCGGAATGCGGCTGACCGAAGTGCGGAGCGAAAATTTGTCCTTGATCCGCAGGCCATTCTGCTTGATCTCCGCAGCCCAGTTTCCCCGCGCAAGCAGAGTGACATCCTTTCCGGCGCGCAGCAGATTTCTTGCCAGATTGCACCCCAGAACGCCTGCACCATATACCAGAATTTTCATAGCTTGCCTCCAAATCCGATCTTCACGATCTGCATTTTCATCCCGTTGTCCCCGACCTTGGCGAGAAATCGGAAAAAGCCGCTGACGGAAGAGTCTTTCAGGTCGTTGTAGCCCATCATATAGCCCCTGCTGGATACTTGCAAACGGCTGTCCCATGGGGAAAGCTCGCTTTTCGCATCCGAAACCGCGAAATATGCTCCCACATCCTTGATTTTCGCCGTCCTGAGCCACGTTTTAGCGATCATCTTCACCGCCGTACGGTTGGCAGCATCAAAGACCAGCACCCCGCCGGGGAAAGCGTCCGCCATCCCCTGCACCAGCGCCCTGACATGCTCCGTCAGGAAGTAATAGAACACCCCGGAGGCAAAGAGCACCGCCCCGCCGGAGGCATCGATCTTGTCAAACCATGCGGGGTCTTTCAGGTCGCAGGGGATGTTTCGCTCCCGCTCCCCGGCGGGCAGAAGCTGCTGCCGCAAGGCGATCACATCCGGGAAGTCCAGATTGTAGATCTTGCAACTGCCATTGTCGCAGGCTCTACCGGTGTTATCCAGCCCGCAGCCCAGATTGACCACCGCCGCATTGGGGTGAGATTTCAGATAATCCAGCACCTCAAAAGCAAGGTCATTCTGCCGTATGGCGACCTCCAGCGCACCGAAACGCTGCATCAGGCTGCGGGAATTTTTCTCTGCCTCTGAAAAGTCGTAGTCGATCTGGTCGATCAGACGCACCGCCGTTTCGTCCCGGTAAAGGTTTGGGTACAACTCCGTACACAGCTTCCGTGAATACAGCGGGAGGATCAACGTCTCCTGCACGGTGTTTTTCTCGATTTTGTATTTCATGGGTATCACTCACTTTCTGATAAATGGCAGTTCCGGCATACAGTCACGCTCGGCGATGTGTGCCAGCATTTCGGCGAACCCCTTTGGATCGCGAATCTGATATTGCATGTGATTGTATCCCTCAAACACGGGATAATGGCCGCAGGGGTAGGCTTCCATCACTGCTTGACGGTATTTGAAATGATCTTCTATACTGCCAAACTCGAAATAGGTATGTTTTTGCAATTCTTTTGAAAGCGGCGGAAAGGGTTTGTCCTCCAGACTGTCCGAAATCTGCCGCCGCAAATTTGTATAGGTCAGATTTTTCCCTGCGTCTATAAAATACGACTTTATGGAATCGTCGTCACACCACAGTATCTTTTTCAGCGTACCGCCCTTCGACCAATATAGGCTCTTGATGGCAAAATACAGAAACGGCGTCATGATACGGCGCGTGCCCTTTCCGATTTGGGCGAACTGCCCGCCGTCAAAGAAAGCGTGCTCCACGGGCAGTTTCGTCTGCGTCAGAAACGCCATGGCAAGGTCTGCACCGATGGAAGAAGCGACCACCATCGCCAGCCGCTCCACGCCCTGTCGATGCAGAAAGTCCTCCACCTGCCGTATTTCGTCCAGCTTGCTGACATATTTCTGCCCCTCGCAGTAAACGGTGGAGGTGGGCAAGATGCAGAAATATCGATCCTGCAAATACCTCGCAATCGGTTCGCTGCTCGCTCCTGTCACACCCATTGCATGAAAGAACAGCACGGCAGGATTCCTCCTGTCGCCATATGTTTGAAACAGCATTTCTATCACCTCATATTTTCATAAAAAGCATCATAATCGCCGCCAGTGCTGCCGAAATGACCGCCATACCAATTGTACCGAACAGCCACTTTTTGCCCTTATCCTTGGCTGTAATGTAGGGTTTCAGGTCTTCCGTTCCCGGAATTTCCCATGCGTTCGTATGTCCTACCCAATAGCCGTCAACCCAAAATCGGTCTATGAGATTCATAACGGACAGTATGACCAGCAGCTGCCAAAAGCCCTGAACGAAGCCCTTTGCGCCGTTGAGCGCATAGACGCAGACCAGCACATAGGCGATGTATCCGGGGACGCAGACAGCTTTGAAAAGTAGAGAATTGCGCTTGATTTTCTCGTGTGTTGTAAGTCCCAGCTTCACGCACCGCTGCTGCACCGCCGGGCTGTAAAGATGCACCATACCCACTGCCCCTTTGCGGATGCCCACGGCGCAGACGAGAACCAGCAGGATTCCCAGCCCAAGACCCTCCAGAATCGTTTGTAAAATCATCCCTGTTTCTCCTTATTCTTCTTTCCGGCAGACAAACCATGCCATGCCCTTCACTGTTCCAAATGTTACGGTTGCACTACTTCACTGCTTTTGCGCCGTGACGCACAGCCAGCCCTTTTTATTTTTGTGACTCTGAACCCTGCCAAAGCCTGCCTGCTCCAGATACACTTTCAGATCAGCATCCGTATAGATGGTCATACCGTTAATGATTTGCGTCCATTTGTTGTCTTTTGCTGTTTCGCCGTTTGCTTCGTTACAGATGAAAAAAGTCCCGCCGGGCTTCAGCACCCGATAGACCTCTCTGAAATTTTGCGCAAGCTCCGGCCAGAAATAGACCGTTTCAAATGCGGTCACTACATCAAACTGCTCCGCTTCAAACGGCAACTCTGTCACGCTTGCCTGCTGCACAGTACACTTTCCTGCTGCAATGGCACCTGCATTGACCTTTCGTGCTTTTTCTACACTGACTGCCGAATAGTCAATGCCCTGCACCTTGCCCTTGGGACACAGCTTCAGCAGCGTTTTGATGTTCGCTCCACCGCCGCAGCCGCAGTCCAGCACCATGGCATCCGGGGCAGGCTGCAAAAAATGCAATCCCCACGCTGCCATTGCGCTGTGCCCAAAGTTCATCATAGCAACCATGATCTTCCCGCTAAAGCCTACGGGCTTGCGGGTGTTTTCAAAGAAGGACATATCACACCTCCGATTTCACACATTCCGTATAGGTCAGCGGAAAAGAGGCCTTTAGAACAACACTTTTTCGCACTGTCCAATCATTCTGTTGCAGAAATTTTAGGTATTCTTCGCTCGTCCACTTGCTGTGGAGAGGAAAGCCTGCCAGATTCATGAAAAAGGCTTTGACCTTGCCGGGAAATGAGTTTTCTGCGTGCGTAAAGGTAGGCGCGATCAGCACACCGTCATCCTTCAGCACCCGTTTGATCTCTCGCAGTGATTTTTCTGGCTGAGGCACAATGTGCAGTGCGTTTGATACGATTACCACATCGAATGATTTGCTCGCGTATGGCAGAGAAAACATATCCTGCACGGAAAAGCGCAGCTTCGCAGAGTAATTCCCCCGTTTGGCCTCTGTAATCATTTCCGGAGAGGCATCCGTCGCCTCGATGTGTGCCGCTGCTTTTACGATGTGCTTGGCGATCAGTCCCGTTCCGGTAGCCACCTCCAGCACTGTTTTGTCTTTCACGACCGGACGGATCAGCTCATACATTTTCTCGTATACTGCCCTGTCTTTTCGCATAAAGCAGTCATACAGACCTGCATTTCTGTCCCAGAAATTCTTGTGTTCTCGCATTGCTGTCTCTCCTTTTATAGTTAGATTTATCTAACCGTCACGCGCACATTGATAAGTTAGGTTCGGCTAACTCATGCATTTAGGAAAAGCCGCATTTCTGCGGACTTTCGGCTTATACAAATAGCTTGCTGCAAGCATCACACATCTGTGTTTTCAGCCACTGAGGATAATGCCTCTCGATCTACTCCTTATGGAAACAGCCAAAATCTATTTTCACACCATTGCGGTGACTTTTGCCTTCTTATCCATATTATATCGTGCTCACTTCTTTTTTGCAATAGTATAGTATCTCTATTTTGTCATTTCCAAACGCAGAGCACGATTAGATTTTCTTTGCAATCGTAGACAGCTCCGAAATAATGCTCAGAAGCCAACCATTCAAAGACGAATAGTAGAGCTGCAATCTCCGTAATCTTCTCATCTCCAAAACATTGAAGACGGTCTCTCGTCCGCAGGCCTTGCATTTGGTCTGCACATGCCCTCTGGTATCCTCAAAGACGATGATTGAATTGTGTCGGCAATAAGGGCACCTGACAGTCCTGGGCTTTTGCGAAGCAATCGCATCCTTTGCCCGGATGATTTTAATCTGCATTTCCGCAAATGGTTCCGATACTCCGATATTCCTGCTCATGGCCACACCTCCAATGGATCACGATATTCATAATCCTTTTTCCGGTTCAGATAGCCCAGTTGTTCCAAGCGGATAGCAGCTGCTGAAAGCCCTGTATCTGGCAACCTTTGAAGCAACCAAAAAGTGGACTTCCACAATCCGAAACTGGGGAGCGGTCTATGGAGAACTAAGTATTATGTACGAAGGACGCCTTCCAGAATAGGCAATATTCCATCGCAAAACAGGCGGCAGAACCGCCTGCTTCTGTCCTCCGGACAACTTCATCCCCCACCCTACGATATAGATATCATATCCGTCCTTCAGGTTCATAATTAACTCGTTTTTCAAAGATATCAGTGGACAGATTCATATATTATCTCTTTCTGTAAAGCATCATTGCTTCATAAGGTTTTAAGGAAATCTTTGACTCTTCTATTTTTTGTTCAGAATAGTTGCCCAGCAATGTTTCGAAGCCCTTCAGATCCATTCCACTATCCCATACAACTTCTGTTTTATAGAAGTTACAGACTACCAGCATTTTTTCCTCTCCGTAAATTCTTTCATAGGCAATAATGGATGAATGTCTTACATCTAACGGCCTGATATCACCATATGCAATGATATCCAGCTCTTTACGTAAAGCTACGAGCTTTTTATAGTAGTTGAAAATGGATGTTTCATCATGCAGCTGGCTCTGTGCATTAATCTTGGAATAATTTTTATTCACACCAATCCATGGCATTCCCTTGGTAAAGCCACCGTGATTTTCACCATTCCACTGCATTGGTGTTCTTCCGTTATCCCTGGAATGAATCTGGATAATACGAAATGCATCTTCTTTAGAAAGACCTTTCTGCTGCAGAATTTCATAATGGTTCAAACTTTCTACATCACGAAACTGACTGATGTCAGTGAAATCGGTATTTGTCATACCAATCTCTTCACCCTGGTAAATATATGGAGTACCGCGAAGTCCATGAATGATGGTCGCAAGCATTTTAGCTGACTCTTTCCAGTATTTTCCTTCATCACCAAATCTGGAAACCGGACGCGGCTGATCGTGATTGCACCAGAACACTGCATTCCAGGCATGATTCTTGGCCATTCCAATTTGCCAGCTAAAGAGAATATCTTTCAATTTCTGGAAATCTGTTGGTACAAGCACCCATTTTTCATTCCCCATAAAGTCAACCTTTAAATGATGGAAGCTAAATACCATGGAAAGCTCATGGCTGTCTTCACCTGCATATCCAAAACAATTTTCCATAGATGTGCTGGACATTTCACCGACAGTAATAATTTCTGCATCCTGTCCGAATGACTCCGCATTTAATTCTTTCAGGTACTGATGGATGTTTGGTCCGTCAGTGTAAAATCTACGGCCATCCCCTTCGAAATCATCTTCGAATTTATCTTTGCTGATAAGATTCACTACATCAAATCGGAAACCCTTGACACCTTTGCTCATCCAAAAACGTACAACCTTCTGAACCTCTTTACGCACCTTGGG
The DNA here is from genome assembly GCF_964245105.1 of Candidatus Dorea massiliensis AP6. Taxonomy (NCBI): domain Bacteria; kingdom Bacillati; phylum Bacillota; class Clostridia; order Lachnospirales; family Lachnospiraceae; genus Dorea; species Candidatus Dorea massiliensis. The sequence continues at coordinate 99,315 of NZ_CAXTKW010000013.1, forward strand.
GTTATCCCAGTTCAGATCCGGCTGCTTTACATGGAATAAATGCAGATAGTATTCATCCATTTCCGGCACATATTCCCATGCACTTCCTCCGAACTTACTTTCCCAGTTTGTGGGTGCACTGCCATCCTCTTTTCCTTTTTTGAAAATATAATAGTTCTTATATCTTTCATCTCCGGCCAATGCTTTCTGGAACCATTCATGATTGCTGGAGGTATGGTTAAATACCATATCCAGCATCAGTTTGATGCCACGCTTCTGTGCCTCTCTGGAAAGCTCTTCAAAATCTTCCATCGTACCGTAACGGGGATCAATGTTATAGTAATCCTCCACATCATAACCGTTATCATACTGGGGAGACACAAAAAACGGAGTCATCCAAATATAGTCCACGCCCAATTCTTTTATATAATCTAACTTTGCCGTCACACCCTTTAAATCCCCAAAGCCATCTCCGTTGGTATCATAAAAGGATCTGGGATAAATCTGATATACAGTGCTTTTTCTAAAATCTGTCATACAATTCCTCTTATTCTGTCTGTGCTACTGTTGTCTCTTTTTCAATTGCATGAATGCCTGTCACAAATATTATATTTTCCATATTACCTGGCTCAGTAATGACGCAAATGATCGTATCAACATAACCTGCTTCACTGATTTTCTTTTTATCAAATTTGATCAGGGGTGTTCCGGCAGATCCTTCTGGCCTTCTTTTACAAGGTATTCAAAACCGTCACCGTTCATGGCTACAGTATCAATTCCGATATGTAAAAGGATCTCTGCACCGTTTGCAAGTTTTAAACCACATGCATGACGTGACTCCTGCATAAGTAAGCTGACTGTTGCATCAGCCGGAGCATAAATAGTTTCATTCTCCGGAATGATTGCAAATCCTTCACCCATGATTCCTGCGGAAAACACACCGTCATTCACTTCTTTTAATGCAATCACATCACCTGTTGCAAATGCTTTTAATTCTGTTACCTCTGCTGATTTAACTTCTTCTACTGATTTAACTTCTTCTACTGATTTAACTTCTTTTGGCTGAAGTTTTTTTTACCAACCATAACTGTTAATACAAATGGAACTGCTACGGCAATTAACATACAAATAGCAAAGGTTAACATGGATTGCGGCTGCATGGAAAGGATTCCCGGAAGACCGCCAACACCGATTGCATTTGCTGTACTGTTTGTAGCTACACAGACAATTGATGCACATGCAGAACCAATCATACCGCAGATGAAAGGATAACTGTGTTTCAAGTTTACACCAAACATTGCCGGTTCTGTAACCCCCAGATAACAGGAGATACATGACGGAATGTTTACTTCCTGCGCCTGGGCATCATTTTTCTGAAGATAGATCATGCCTAATACTGCGGAACCCTGTGCGATATTGGACAAAGCAATCATTGGCCATAACATTGTTCCGCCAAAGTCAGCAATCAACTGTAAGTCGATTGCATTTGACATATGATGAAGTCCTGTGATTACAAGCGGTGCATACACAAAACCGAAGATTGCACCGAATACAATTCTCAGTGATCCTGTGATTCCTGCGTATACAACGGAGGAAATGACAGAGCCGATTTTCCATCCGATTGGTCCAAGCACAAAGTGTGCTGCCATAACAGAGAGTACTAAGCTACAGAAAGGTACCACGATCATAGAAATTACGGATGGACAGATCTTCCTGAAGAATTTTTCAAGATATACCAGCGTAAATGCTGCCAGAATTGCAGGAATGACCTGAGCCTGATAACCAATCATATCTACCTGTACAAAACCGAAATCCCACTTTGGAATATCTGCTGCCGCTGTGCCTGCCACTGCATATGCATTTAAGAGCTGACCAGACACAAGTGTAAGTCCAAGTACAATACCAAGCATCTGTGTTGTACCCATTTTCTTGGTTACAGACCAGCAGATACCAACCGGCAACATATGGAATACCGCTTCTCCGATGAGCCACAGGAAATGGTCAACTCCTGACCAGAACTAGCTGATATCACAGAGCGTCTTTGTACCGTTTTCAAATAAATATAAGCTGTCAATGCAGTTTCTGAATCCCAAAATCAAACCGCCCACAATGATTGCAGGAATGAGTGGAGCGAAAATTTCTGCTAATGCAGTCATAATTCTCTGAACTACGTTCTGATTCTGTTTTGCTGCGCTCTTTACAGCATCTTTCGATACGCCTTCAATGCCTGCAACTGCTATGAAGTCGTTGTAAAAATCTGAAACCGTGTTCCCGATGATTACCTGGAACTGTCCTGCCTGTGTGAAACTTCCCTTAACAACTTTCATTGCTTCAATTTTCTGAATATCCGCTTTCTTCGGATCATTTAATACGAATCTCATTCGTGTGATACAATGTGATACTGCAGCAATGTTTTCTCTTCCTCCCACAAGGTGCAGTAATTCTTTTGCGTCGTTTGTATACTTCCCCATCTTGCTCCTCCTTATTAAAATAAATGTTTCGCGCTTATTCTTGTTTAAACAAGTTTTCCTGTGATTATGTTATATCACACTTGTTTAAACATGTCAACACTTATTTCAAAACTTGTTTAGACAAGTTATGTCTTATTTGATTCTTGACTTTCCATATGTAAATATTATAATAAATGATGGATGTTCAAACAAGTGGAGGAACTTATGCCGAAAGCAAAATATGCAGAAATTTATAAAGACTTGAAAAGAAAAATTGAGACCGGAGAATATGAATTTCAGGAACTTCTCCCCTCTGAAAATACACTGGTGCAGGAATATGACTGCTCACGCAATACCATTCGCCGTGCCATCGGGGATCTGGTAGCCGATGGATATGTACAGACGATGCAGGGAAAAGGGGTACGAATTATCTTCCAGCCCGCATTACAGACCTCATTTACCATCGGCTTAATTGAAACGTTTACGGAATCTGCAAAGAGAAATAACCAGAAAGCCAAAACCAAAGTAATTCACTTTGCAGAATTGGTAGTAGACAAAAGAATTGCTGCAAAAACCGGTTTTAATATTGGCGATGAGATTTATTATCTGCAGAGACTTCATTACTTAGATGGGAAAGCACTTATTCTAAACCATAATTATTTTTTGAAAAGCGTTGCTAAAGATCTAACGATAGAGATTGCAGAAAAGTCGATTTACGATTATCTGGAAAATACCCTTGGAGTTTCCATTGTCACAAGTAAACGTATCATGACCGTAGAAAAGATGACTGAAATTGATGAAAAATATTTGGATCTTGGAGACTATAACTGTATGGCTGTTGTCACCTCTCATACTTACAATAGTGATGGTGTTATGTTTGAATATACCCAGTCACGCCATCGCCCTGATTACTTTAGCTTCCAGGATAATGCAACAAGACGATCAATTTAGCAGGAAAAATATGAAACAGAAAAATATTTTATTTACAGACATGGATGGAACAATATTGTTCTCTGATAATGGAAAAACATATTTTAAGGAATCTGATTTAGATGCAATAAAGGAATTCCAGCAAAGAGGAAATCTGATCGTAATTAACTCCGGCAGAGCATTGCCATGGATAGTTGCTCCGTTGGAAGGATATCTTTTGCCTGATTACATGATTGCCGGTACAGGGAGTATTATCGCGGATAGTCATCAACAAATACTGCATGAAGAACCTGTATCATTTACAGCAATCAAAAAAATAATAAACGAATATGCATCGGATATACCATTAACAGTTCATACGAAAGACAACATATTTTCATGCAATCAAAAAAAGCAGTACAACCTGCCAATAACACCTATTAGCAGTATTGATTTATTAAAAACGGAAAAACTTTATGGAATGTCATTCCATTTCAAAGACAATAAATCTGCAAAAGCTTTTGCAGACTGGCTGGAAAAGTCAGATCACCAGGAGGTGAGAGCTTTTGTAAATATCAAGGATGTTGACATGGCGTGGAGAGACTGTTCAAAAGGGAACGCCATGAACATCCTTTGTCAGAAACTTGGATTCATGCATGAACAAGTCTACGCCATTGGTGATGCTGAAAATGACATTGATATGTTAAGGGCAACAAAGCATGGTTATACATTCCATCATTCTCCAGCTACTGTAAAGCAATATGCAGAAGGCTGTGTCAAATCTGTGTCAGAGTTAATTGATAAAATATTAAAAGTCTCATAATAAAGTAACATATTTTAAACCATATATTTCAACAATCTATGTGACGGTATATCGTTCTATGCACAGTAAATCATAGGCATGATTTTGGGAACGTTATACCGTACTTTTATTCGGATTACTGGAAAGCATGAAACTTTTTCTGTAAAATAGTATTTAGAAGGTTCTTCTATGATAAAATAGAATCATAGGAGGGCCTTTTATTATGGCAAGACAAACGAAACTTGTACACAGGGTACAAATGACAGAAGGAAAACGGAACATCATTCATCAGCTTTTGGAGGAATATGATATTCAGACAGCTGAAGATATCCAGGATGCATTGAAAGATCTTTTAGGCGGAACCATCAAAGAAATAATGGAAGCTGAAATGGATGACCATCTTGGATACGAGAAATCCGAGCGTTACGGTATAGGTCCGTCCAATCTTCGCATCCTTCAAAAGCATCTTTCTCACCTCTCAATATCAATAAACAATCATTTAATCGTTCTGTCTACATTGTAGAGCGGGGAAAATCGAAAAACAATGGACAGAGTACAAGTCCTTCCAAGAGGGATAAGAAAACTTCTGAATGGGTAAACAGTGCTAAAAAAGGTTCTGACATTGAAGCATAGCTCCATGTCAGAACCCATTTATTTCACAAATTATTTTTTGGGGTTGCGTCGCCCGGTGTTTTCCGAGCCACGCACTTCCTCATGGTAAAAGTAATCCACAATGACCGGGTGCCCAGGCTCTGCTCGTCCGTAGGGCAGCTCGTTGTCCACGAAGGGACAGCTGTTTTCTTTCGCCAGCCGTTCCGCTTGATCCTCCAAACCACGGAAATAGCTTCTGTCCCTCTTGTTGTAGATAGCGTCGTACAGCGGAACCAAGTCAGGATGTTTTTTACGTATATAGTCAAGGATGTCTTTTTTGAATCCGCCTCGCAGGTTTAGATTTTCCAGCCATACCAGGTCGCACTGATTTCTGACCTGATGGAAAATAGCCTCAAAATCCGTGATACCGGGAAAAACCGGAGCAATAAAGCATACGGTGCGGATACCTGCGTCATAAACCTGCTTCATGGCATCCAGCCGTCGCTTAATGCTGACGGCATTGTCCATATCGTTTTTGAAATCCTCGTCCAGCGTATTGATCGACCAGGAAACCGTGACCTTTCCCAGTTCTTTCAGGAGGTCGATGTCACGGATTACCAAGTCTGACTTGGTACAGATGAGAATTTCTGCCTCGCTGCCCCGGAGCTGCTCAAGAAGTTTTCGGGTGTTCTGAAACTGAGCCTCCTGAGGCAGGTACCCATCCGTCACTGAGCCGATGACCACACGCTGTCCGGCGTACTTCCTGGGATTTTTGATGGCAGGCCAATGTTTCACATCCAGAAAAGTACCCCAAGGCTCAGTATGGCCGGTGAACCGCTTCATGAACGAAGCGTAGCAATACTTGCAGCCATGGGTACAGCCCACATAAGGATTGACGGAATAGCCTCCCACCGGCAGGGTGGATTTTGTCATAATATTTTTGGTTTCTACATCCTGAATCAGAATGCTGCTCTCTTTTACTTCCGCCATGTCTTCTGTTCCTCCAATACCCGGTAAAAAGCCGGGGGAAATTCTTGTACCATTTGTGCCTCTCCCATGATAGGAAGCAGATCTTCCTTCATGAATACAGGGATGCCTAGCGCATGGGCCTGATGTGTCAGGTTCCACACCCATTCCGGTTTCGATACAGCTTTGCCCTTCCTATGTCCGGTCTCAGTACCAATGACGATCCACTCAATTCCGGTAAGGTCTACCATGCCAACATCATCAAACATAGGTTCAAAGGTCACATGATAATGTCCGCCATGGATATGCTCCCGCAAAGTCCGGATACGGTTTTTCTCTTTACTGGAGGTAACAGTTACACCAAACCAAGCGTTGTCTAATGGGGTGGAAAAGACGATGCCCTCCGGTCTCTTAGTCAAGAACAGATACTGATGCTGTGGGTTTTCAGTCATCTTGTCAAATATCTGTTCCCGCCACTCTGGCTTCCAGTGGGAAAAATCACTCATGCCGGTGAGCAGAAAATTTTGTGGGCGCTTTTTCTCCATCAGCCGCAGCTTATTTGGAAAAAACTCCGGCTTTTCAAAGTCGTCGATCATGTGAAACCGACGAACATTGTTTCTGGCGTAGCAGTAGCTGCAACCAATAGTACAGCCGATCACCAGATTCATGTTCTGAATACAGTCTTTAATACAAACAGCCACCGCTGATGCCTCCTTACCGTTTTAAGATTTAGCCTTCTGCCGCAGGTGTAACTTTCCCGAAGCCGTTCCAGGCATACAGGCCCTTCTTGTCCTCATCGCCCAGGAACTTGTCCACCTGACAGATGTGCAGGATATGGTCGCCCACCTCCACCGACTGCTGCAAGGTAGCCACCATCGCCAGCCGGGTGTCCGCCGGAATCTGGATGTCGCTGCCCTCCACAGCCATCATCTCGATGTTGTTGGCGGCCACCTTGTCGGTCTCGGCACCGGTAGACGCTCCGCAGGCCATTACTGCGCCAGCCAGACTCTCACCGGGAACAGTGACGATGACTTTGCCGGTCTCGCGCACACGCTTGCCGGTGTGAGACTGTTTGCCAGTGGCGAAGCCCACCATAGGCGGATTGAAGGAGAGGTAAGACACAAAGCAAATGGGAGCCAGGTTCGTAGAACCATCCTCCTTTTTAGAGCAGATCAGCGTCAGCGGATTGGGGGAGGTCAGAACAGTAGCCTCCATAATGTTCAGTTCTTTCATAAAATTCAGACCTTTCTAAGAAATTTCAGTCGTTGACTGCATGATCAACCCGTGATATATTTATTATATCTGATAGCAATTTTTGTTCAAGTACGCAAATTATTTGTACCTGGTATCAAAAAATATACTGCAAAAGATGAGGAAATCTCCAATTATGACTTATGAAGAATTCAAAGAAAAGGTTGGCAGTGTCATTCTAACCGACGAGGGAAACTGCCCGGTCACGCCGGTGGTTCAAATGCTGCAGGGCAAATGGAAACTCCAAATTCTCTATGAACTGTGCATCAAGTGCCCCATGCGGTTTGGGGAACTGAAAAAGATGCTAAAGCCAATTACAAATACGGCGCTGACAAATGCCCTCAAAGAGTTGGAAGCCGATGATTTGATACAACGAATCCAGTACAATGAGATGCCCTTGCGGGTGGAATATTTCCTTACTGAGAAAGGTCGTGACCTGCTGCCGGTCTTTTACGCCATTTCCCAATGGGGAATGAAATATATACCATGATTCTAACTATATTAATATCTGCATGATAATAGCCGGGAGGCATTGACAATTTGAGTCAACTTCCCGGCTTTTTTATGCATTCTCTACTGCTGCAAAGGATTCAGGAAGCAACCTGATTCATGAGAGTTGATAACTCCCACCGCCTGCAAATAGGCATAGATGATTATGGTCCCAACAAACTTCATGCCCCGCTTTTTCAAGTCTTTTGAGATGGCATCAGATAATGGTGAGCTGACCTTGTCTACTTCTTGGATGATTTTTTCCTCTGTCCAGTGCCATAAGTATCGGTCAAAGCTGCCCCACTCTTGCTGTATCTTTTGAAACACTTGTGCGTTGACCACTGCAGCTCGCATTTTCAGCCGGTTACGGATGATTCCAGAGTCAGCTTGCAGGGCCGTCAATTTTTCTTCGCTATAAGATGCCACTTTCCGTAAATCAAACCCGTCAAAAGCACGGCGAAACGCTTCCCGTTTATTTAAGACACATTCCCAGGTGAGTCCTGCCTGAAAATTCTCCAAAATCAACATTTCAAACAGCATATGGTCATCGTGGACCGGTCTGCCCCATTCCTCGTCATGGTATCGCAGATAAGTGGTATTAGTTGGGCTCACCCAGTGGCATCGAATCTTTCCGTCTGCCCATTGCATTTCTTACTCCGCCTCCAAGAGAAAAATAACAGGTCGGATGCCGTCCGGACATGCAAACACACCAATCGTATCATCATTGAGCCAAGTGCCAGACGGCTGAACCAGTTCCCCCAAGGATAACTGACGCGCCATGGGAGCAATCACCTGCCAAGCAACGCCACACATCCCATCCGGCGGATTGATTCCATCGCTGTACAGCACTTGACCTTTCTGATGAAAAGGACACATCCCCAAATTAGGAATTGCATACTGTTCTGCCAGTTCCTGATCATATTCCGTCCGCAGCACGGTGATTTTAACCTTTTTATGCATTCGTATAGTCATTATTAACCTGCTCCGAAATCGTCATGCCTCGCACGCCTCCCGGAGAGCAGGCAGCAGCTCATCCAGCCGCCCGTCCAGTCCGAAGGACTTCTCTTTGATATTGTCCGCAATGTAGATCTCCCCCAGATTGATGGTCACATAAGTGGCGTTTGGCTCGCTTGCCACCATGCGCATCATCGGGGCCTTGATCAGCTGATTACGCCAGCCAATGCCCAGCTCCAGAACCACCAGTTTCTTTCCGTGGTAGGTTTTCAGAAAGTTTTGGAACCGTGCCTGGGCAGCGGTATCCAGAATCATTCTCTGACCTGCGCCCATGTGGATGTCCATGGGACCTCCGCACTTGGGACAACGCGGCACCAACTCTGTAGGCACATGGCCGCCCTGTTCGGCAGCCGATAATTTTTCGGCCACCTCTAAACTTGAATAGAGGGTGTCGTGGCAGGGGCGGGCACACTGCATCGTAAACCAGTTGCCCTCGATTTCATAGATTTTCGTCGGATCGAAGCCACACAGTTCAAAGTGACCTTCTCCGTTTGATGTGACGACAAAGTAATCTTTCTCTCCCACAATGGCCTTCAAATCGTTCATCACCGGCGTAGGCTGGTACTGCCCGCAGTAATGATGGATGAGCCGAGCCCAGAAGGCCCACTTTTCCTCCTCGCTGGGCCATCCGGCCATCATGCCCTGCAAAATACAACGTAAGCCGTATTTATGTTTGAAATCCCCAAACAGTCTTTCAAAAGCCGCATTGTCCGCAAACAAATGCAGTCCTTCGGTAATGGACAGGCCGTTACTGGCTCCGATCAAGATAGCGTCCGCTTCTCTGAATTTTTCCGCAATAGGATTCCAATCAATCATATTCGTTCGCCCCTTTCTATTTTATGTTTGCTGCGATGGATCGCACCTGCCGGAGAGCAGCCAGAGTTTCCGCCAAATCTCCTTGCAGATACAGGCTGCGTCCCCGCAGATGCTCCGGACTATGAGATGCCTCTCGATTAAGACATGCATAATGGTGGTCAGCACAAAAGCAGGTTTGTCCGCAACAAGCGCCTGCAGGTCCAGATAGGACTGCCCCGTAGGGGCTTCCCACATGAAGCGGATATATTGACTGTAATACCCCCACTGCTCTCCATAGCTGGAAAAGCAATGGTAGAATCCAGCCAGCGGAGAGGTAAAGCCATACTGTTCGCGAAAGGGAGCCAATGCCTCCGAAAGTACCGGGGACCAATGGTAGTGGTCGTATCCAGCCGCGCTTGACAGGCCGGAGCCACCTCCGATCACAACAGCATCTGCTTGATCAATACGCTCGGCAAGTTCCTGAAGCGTCGCTTGGTTTGCAACCCTCATCGATCGTTATCTCCGCTGTCCATGGTATCCCGTGCATCCCGTAGCACTTGAGCAATGTCGGCCACAATGGTCATGCCCTTGTCCTCCAACTGCTTGGGCAGGAAGTCATACTTGTTGTTGATAGCAATATATCGAGCATGGGGAAAGCTGATGGTCAGGTTCCAGAAAGGCTCTTGGATAAACATGGGAGTCATTCGGCCAACGCCCAGCTCCAGAAATAGAATCTTGCTGTCTTTGTGTTCCAGCACATAGCGAGAAATTTTTTCGTACTGTTCTTCGTATTTCTTTCCTTGCAGGAAATTCCCATATCCTCGCACCCAGGGGAATGCCTCACCGCCGCAGTGAGGGCACCGAGGAATGAGATCCGTAGGAATCTTCGTGTCATCCCCCATAGCGGCTACCATATCAGCCACTGGCTTTACCGCATCCCAAGTGTCATCGGTACAACAGGCGGCACACTGGAAGAAGCGGTGATCCCCCTGGATTTCTGCCACCTTCTCCTCCGGGTAGAGTTTGACAAACTGGGTATCCTGGTTCGTGGTGAGGATAAAGAAGTCCTTGCCTTTCAGCAAAGCGTCTAAATCCAAATAGGAATGACGCACAGGTGCGGTCTGGGTGGTGTGAAGGAAGGTGGCGAGATACCCCCAATACTCTTCCCTTGTCTTCCATGGGTGCATCATCCCTGCAAAAGCACCTTTGAAGTGGTACTTCTCGGCAAAAGGTCGGAAGTATTTGCGGTAGGAGTCGTTGTCCTCGTAGTAAAAATCTCCGCCACCGGCAGCGGACAGGCCGGAGGCCCCGCCCACTACCACACAGTCCGCTTCCTTTACCTCCTGTACCAAACGATGGATCTGTTCGCTATACGGCAGCGGCTTTTTGTCAGTCAGCTGATAAGGCGTACTGCCGGAAGCATAGATAGGATAGTGTCTGGAATAATTCATCTGGGTCTGCATGACCAAATCATCATAGAAGTTCATTTTCACCATTCCTTTCAGGTGGGTGTTATTTTTATTCTTACTTCAAATCATTTTAGCATCCTCTTGCATCACTGTCAATATATTGTTATAATAAAAATAACATCAAGACAAAAAAGGAGATCAGGCCATGAAATATTCTACCCGCTTTAGCGATGCTGTTCATATTCTGGCTTTTATCGCTCTGTACCCAGACTGCGACCTGACCAGTAACAAGCTGGCAGAGAGCATTCAGACAAATCCTGCCTATGTGCGCCAGCTCATGTCCGCCCTGCGGAAGGGTGGACTGCTGGTCAGCGTGAAGGGACATCCCCGCCCCTCTCTGGCTCGTGAACCGGAGAAAATCACTCTGCTGGATGCCTATCGGGCAGTAGAGGGCAACAAGCCCCTGCTCCATCAGGACATCCACACCAATCCTGCCTGTGGCGTGGGTATAAATATCCAACTGGTGCTGCGGGATTTTTACTTGGACATTCAAAAAACAGCGGAACAAAGAATGCAAGAAATCACGCTGAAAGATGTGCTGGAACAATATCACATGAAGTTAGAAGGGATGCCCTTGCAGCGTTTATGACGGATTGATTTTCAGAAACGCTTCCATTTGGGACAAAAATTCTTCTGAACGGGAAATACAGAACCTCCTTGCGGGACTATACTGAGAACCGGAGAGGCCTATACCCCGTATGGGTATTCCGTTTTCCAGAAAAGGAGGTTTCAAATATGCAGGAAAAGTACAATGTCACCGGCATGACTTGTGCAGCCTGCCAGGCTAGGGTACAAAAAAGCGTATCCAGCCTGACCGGCGTGCAAGAGTGCAATGTCAATCTGTTAAAAAACAGTATGGTGGTGACTTATGACGACAAAAATGTAAACAGTGGGCAGATTATCGCCGCTGTAGAAAAGGCGGGCTATGGCGCATCCCTAAGCAGGTCAAGGGAAAATCAGCTGCACAGGCTGTCTCCCCGGTGGACACGGCGAAAAAGGAATATAAGGCGATGCGCCGTCGAGTAATCTGGTCCTTTGTATTCACTATCCCTTTGTTCTATATCTCAATGGGACATATGTTGGGCTGGCCGCTGCCGGGTGTCTTTCTGGGGACGGAAAACTCCATGATCTACGCCCTGACCCTGTTTTTACTGGTTCTGCCAGTAGCAATTATCAACAACAAATACTATCGCATGGGTTTCAAGACCCTGTTCCACGGATCGCCCAACATGGATTCCCTAATCGCATTGGGTTCCGGTGCCTCCCTGGCCTACGGAATCTACGCCCTCTATAAAATTGCTTGGGGCTTTGGCCACGGAAATTTGGCGCTGGTAGATCAGTTTGCTCACGACCTCTATTTCGAGGGAGCGGGCACCATTCTCACGCTCATTACTCTGGGCAAATTCTTCGAGGCGCGTGCCAAATTTGATTTATTTACTGAACAGCGGCAGTGATCGTGTAGACAAGCCGGATTATGCGGAACGAGCTGTGACAGAGGCTCTTGTCAATGCGCTTATCCATCGTGATTATATTGTGCTTGGCAGCGAAATCCATATTGATATGTTTGATGATCGGGTGGAAATCACATCTCCGGGCGGTATGTTTGGCGGCGGCTCAATTCAGGAATACGATATTTACAGTATCCGTTCCATGCGACGAAACCCTGTGATTGCTGACCTGTTCCACCGCATGAAGTACATGGAACGCCGTGGAAGTGGCCTACGCAAAATCGTCAGTGAAACCGAAAAGCTGCCTGGATACACAGAGGCATATAAGCCCGAATTTTTCTCGACAGCGACAGATTTCAGAGTCATCTTGAAAAATGTAAACTACATCATGTGCGGTGCTTCCGCACATGATACAGCACATGATACAGCACATGATGCCGCACATGATACATCTGTGATCAGCAAGCAAAACTTGCTATTGGAATTTTGTGCAGACCCTAAAAGTCGAGATGAAATGCAAGCATATATTGATGTTTCCAGACAAACCCAAAAGCAAAAACCAGAAATACACTACCGTTCATTCCAAATAACCAAGAAGCAGGGCATTGGGTCTCATCTCCCATTGTCCTGCTTCTTTTCATTCCAGATTATATACTAATGATTGATTAAATGATAAGGAGATGGGATACGATGAGAACAATATTTGCAGAATACAATCCACAACGAAACAGCATTGACATTTATACAAATGTTGGCTATATGCTTCGCATTGACTGCTGGGAAGCCGAAAAGGATTTAAAAACCACACCCGGATCAGACTGTGCATTGACTTCACTTGCAGTCGATGAACCACTTGAATATGCGAGATTATATCTTGAGGGCAATTTACAGATGTGGGTAGATGCAGAAGATTCATTAGAGTTATAAAATGCAAGCAGCCTGTATGCTTCATTACACACAGGCTGCTTAATCAAATTTATTATAATTGATGAAAAATCGGTTGCATTTTGTCAAAAGTACAAAACTTTTTGAAGCCAAGTGCTTTTAATTCCTGTTATGATACTGAGGATATCCCAGCAATACTTGCTATCCCTGATACCTTATTCTTTCTACCAGCGTTTCCTTTTTCAGATTACTGCTTAAAACACAGGAAAGCACAACTTGTAGAATACCAACCAGAAGAATCATAACAAGAATCGGGATAAGAGGAACGTGATAAACGTTCATTCCAAAAATCCCATTATGCTTCGCATAGGAAAACAGTGCATAGCCAAGGGGCAGACCGGCAGCAAGTGCGACGCAGATGGTGCCAACCGTAAAAATCAAGCCCTGTATTTGTAAGCTCAGATTCAACTGCTTATTGGTCATGCCTACCGCTTGCAGCACACCGTATTCCTGCTTCTTCGTGGTGATGTTGATGATCATGGTGTTTGCCAGATTCATAAACCCAATGAGACCGACAATTGCCATGAACAGATAGCAGCCAAGCTTCATCATACGGCTTGCGTATTCTGCGGTTTGCAATTCTGCGTGATAGGTGTTCAGCTTGATATGAGAAGTATCGGAGAGCAGGTCATTCAGGCTTTGCTCTACAGATGCCACATCTTTTTTAGCACAATCCACCCACAGGTATCCATAAGATGTCCCTTTCGGATTTACAGATCGGTATACTTCTTCCGGAATGACCAGATAAGTGTCCGCGCTTACAAAGGAGCCTGCGATTTTTCCATGATAGGTATAGGTTCCGCTTCCGTTATCAAAGTTGAATGTAATCGGTGCACCCGCAGAATACCCGTCAGCTTCCATCCACATGGACCAGCCAAAGAAAACATCCCCTTTTTTGACAGCCTGTGCATAGTCCATGGAACCGATATCGCCATCCCCGCGCATCATTTCAAAATCCTCTTGATTTACGATTGCAACCGGAAATTTTGTTCCGTTCAAATCTGCAGAGACGATTTCTCTCGTCAGTACATCCGTTACACCGGGGATGGATTTGATTTCTTTAATCAAAGAATCATTCAGTGGGTTGTTCTGTAGGATTGTGTCCAGATTATTCTCCGAATAGGCTTCATCATAATTCTGGGAATAATCCAGCTGCAACTCAAATTGTCCATGGTTGATTGCAATCCGCGCCTCGTGCTCCGTGTCAATATTCCCAACATAATTAGAGATAATTACAAACAATACACAGGAAAGCCCCATGGTAAGAATCGTAGCAATGGTTCTTTTCGGATTGCCTGTCACATTTGCCATTGCCATGGAGAAAACGGTGACATCTTTTCTGCCTTTTCGTCTGCCCTGTTTTTGCGTTTTGGAGCTGTCAAGATACCGTGTCGCTTCGATGGGTGAAATCCGGGAAACAATTTTCATGGGTTTGCGCAGAGCCAAAACGACCGTAAGAAACGATACAAAAATGCAGATGAGCATAATTGTCAGTGAAAACAGAGGCACCTGATGGTTCTTGATTCCGGACGATACCAGATTTCCCTGCTCCACCAGCCAGTTGAAGCTGACTTTTGCAATCAGGAAACCAAACAGCAGCCCCAGCGGTATCGAAGGAACCGCCAGAAGAATGCCCTCACGAAAGATCAACTGCTTCATCTGCTTTCTGGTTGCACCCAGCGCCTTGATTTTTCCGTACTCCTGAACCTTCTGGGCGATCCCGACCTGGAAGATATTATAAATGACCACAACGGAAAACAGCACGATTCCGAGGATCAGGGTTCCACAAACCACAATCATTTCATAGCTCGGCTGCAATACCCACTGCAGGTAGAGGTCATTGATGATCACGTTTTTCTGGTCAATGCCGCAGGAATCCGCGATTTCTTTTATAACAGGCACAACATTATTCATAGATACATTTGCAGAATCGCTCAAGGTAAAATAGATATTATATTGCCTGTCACCCTCCGCAACACGCTCATTATAAAAATCCTGCGAACCGAATACAACATAGGAAGCCTCGATGGTATATTCATCCCGGTCATATAAAATCCCGCTGACAGTAAATTCCACCGGTGCGTATTCCGACTGCATGCCGGAACGGTACTCCAATGTTACGGTGTCTCCGACCTTTACATCATGGTATCCCACTGCATCAAAGAAAGCGCGTCCTGCGGCAATTTCCTGCGCCTTTTCCGGATAGGTACCTTCCTTCAACACATATTCCTGATTATAGGGAAGCATTTTCCTGACCGTTTTATCCGCACTGACAAAGCCGCCATTTTCATTTCCTTTCAGGATGCCCTCCGTACACATGATGCCGATATCAGATATCTCAGCTCTGCGTTCCACTTCTTTTAATTGCGTACCATCTGCGGCGATAAACAGGCCGTAGTTGCTTCCGTATGAGCTTGCCGCCTGACTTTTCTGTAAATGAATTACCCCATTTCCCACAGTACTGATGATAACAAGCAGCATCGTGGTCAGACAGATTGCCATCATGATCAGTATACTTCTTGTCCTGTTCCTTTTGTCATTGCTATATGCAATCCTGCTTATTGTCTTCATCTGAAATCCACCACCTGTCCGTCCTCAATCACCAGAATACGGTCAGCGACCTGTGCAATTTCGTCATCATGGGTAATCATTACAATTGTCTGTCCATATTTTTTTGCTGTCATCTTAAGCAGAGCGATTACCTCATCACTGGTCTTAGAATCAAGATTTCCTGTCGGCTCATCTGCAAATATAATTTCCGGACGATTCACCAGTGCTCTTGCAATTGCTACTCTCTGCTGCTGTCCTCCGGATAACTGATTTGGCAGATTATAAATTCGGTTTTCAATCCCCAGAGTTGCAATAATATCATTTACATACGCTTCATCCACTTTTCTTCCATCCAGCCCCAGTGGCAGTACAATATTTTCCCAGACATTAACAGATGAAACCAGATTAAATGCCTGAAAAACAAATCCGATTTTTCTTCTGCGGAAAACAGCAAGAGCATCTTCCTTCATCCTGTATAAATTTTTCCCTGCTAAAGTAACACTGCCTTTTGTCGGGGTGTCTAGCCCTCCAAGCATATGAAGTAATGTACTTTTACCGGAACCTGACTTTCCGACAATTGCGACGAATTCTCCCTGCTCAATCTGAATGTCCACCTGATTGACCGCTTTGACCTGATTCTCACCTGCGCCATAAAACTTACAAAGCTGCTTGGTTTCTAATATCATACTCATGTGTTGCCTCCTTTTCATCCTACATCCAAATTGTATCAGGGCAATCTTTCATTTCACTTTCAAAAAACGAGCAGAAGTCTTACAGAATTGTAAGATTTCTGCTCACTTAAAATTTAACCAACATATGGTAATTGAATCACAAACGTGCTTCCTTTTTTCTTTTTGCCGGAGGTTACCGTAATCGTACCTGCGTGTTTTTCGATAATTTCTCTCGATAGAAAAAGTCCGATTCCTGTACCACTCTTTTCCATGACCTCCTTGGAACTTCCTCTGTAAAATCGTTGAAAAATTTTGTGATACTCATTCTGCGGAATACCAATTCCCTGATCCTCAATTTCCATTCTTACAAGATAGTTTCTTTTTTGTAACCGGATAAATATTTTTGAACCACACGGACTGTACTTGACCGCATTATCCAGAACGTTGATCACAGCTTCACCAAGCCACCTTTTATCCTGCATAATCGTGCATGTTTCCAGCTCTTTTTCATAGTCAAAAACGAATTCAATTTCTTTCTCATCCGCTTTAGGATAAGTGCGGTTCACAGCAGATATGACAGTATCCATAAGCGGAAGTTTTTTCTTATTAATCTGAATCAGTCCAGTTTCCATCTTGGATATTTCAAGAAGCGACTGCAATAATGTCTCCAGTCCATCCAGAGCACTCCGACAACGGATACGAAACTCCTCCTGTTCTGTGGCACTTAAGTCATTCTGCATCAGCACACTAAAACATGTATCCAAAGCTGCAACCGGTGTCTTTAACTGGTGAGAAATATCAGAAACCATTTCTTTCGTGTTCTCCTTTTCTGCCCTTGCTTCTTCCTTTATCAACTGAATATGATGTCCGATTGCTTCAAGCTGGTCATTCAATTTTTCCAGTTCTGCATGATTTTCCGTTTTCAGTAAATCATCAAATTTATTTTCACGGAATCTGATCAGAGTTTCTTCCAACTGGTCTAAAATTTTCTGGTGACACGCATCTTCTTTTTTCTTCCAATAAAGTAAAAAAGTCAAAAGAAGCACGCATATCACAGTGCTTACAGCACCGGTCACCATAACCTGATGCCGGAATTGCGAATAAAATGCATTCCCTTTATTCCCCCAGTATCCATATTGCTCCAATAATCGCCTTCCCTGTTCGTTAGTTTCAATATCCTTATCCTTAAGCAATTCCGAAACAGCATCCAGCCCGGAAAATTCTTCCTTTGCAGCAATCTCTGTCATAAGATTCATTTTATATTTATAATCTTCATAAAACACATGCGTGGTAAAGCAATTTAATATTGCAAACAATACTATGACAGGTAATACCAAGGAGAGCACTACTGGAATCTTCTTGCGATATCTCTTTGTCACTGCCTTACCTCCTGATTCCATATATACCCAAGACCTCTGATATTCTTTATATAGACCGGTGCAGCCGGATTGTCTTCGATTTTCTCACGGAGTCTTCTGATATTGACAGCGATTGTATTTTCATCCACAAAATCCCCCTCCAGATCAAACACATTTTCCAATATTTGTGTTTTTGAAAGAATCTGTTTCGGATTCTGAAGAAAAAAAGTCAGCATTTTCAACTCCGTTTTTGTCAGACTGATTTCACGACTCTTTATCAGGACTTTCATTTCTCCTGCGATAAATACGATATCTCCCGAAATCATCTTTCCGGCTTCCGTTTTCTCCTGTCTGCGGCGGAAATGTGCTTCTATTTTCAAAAGAAGTACCGAAAGACTAAACGGCTTTGTAATATAATCATCTGCCCCTGCTTCATATCCCATGACCTGATCCATCTCCTGATCTAGTGCTGTAAGACAAATAATGTATGTATTATAATTGCATCTCATCCACCTTACAAATTCCAGTCCATTCCCATCCGGAAGATTCACATCACAAATGGTAACATCCACATTATTATCACTTGCAATTCTTTTCGCTTTTTTCACTGATTCTGCTGAAAAAACCTCATATCCGGATTTTTTCAGTGAAAATGTAATTCCACGATTTAAATTTTCATCATCTTCAACCACGAGTATACCTGGCATAGCATATGCACCTCTCTTTATTAACTATTTTTCCTCTTCGTTACATATTTGTTCTGCCTCAATATCCTCGGTAGTGACTTTCCCTGTAATATCCCTATAGGCTTCTTTTATTCCATTTTTGACCGCCCACTTAATTATAAAATATAATGCAAGTAAGATGATTAGTGCTGTGCCAAAACTAATTCCTAATTCTTCAAACATTTCATTACCTCTGTCAATTCCGATTTGTTAAACTATCTATACAATACCATATCTCTTTGGCTAATACAATAATTGCATCGCTCCCGCTTATTCTCATCAATTCTGCAAACATATTCTGCGGAACCCCTAACTCCTTGCCACAGTAACGGATACAAGTGCAATCCATTGGGTTCACAAAGGTATCAAAGTAATTTGCTTTGGGCTGTGCCATTTTCAGCTGCCTGCTGATTTCCCTATTCTTTCCTTTCTCTACAAGAAGCTGTTCTGCCAGTGTATAGATAGTTTCCGGATTTTCCATCACCTGTTGCAGCACCGAATCCGTCATATAGGCTCCATGTTTCCGAATAGCCGGAATGACCTCATGCGTGATCCAACGTTTAAAAAACTTTGCCTCCGGTTTACGCTGTCCAAAGACCTGGTTTTCAAATATTTGCAGTTCTGACACACCGCTCTCTTTTCCCGCTCCGGCACCCAATTCTGTGTTGTACATGTTCATTCTAAAACCCTCCCTTACTTTTTTAGGATGGATTACTTCCAGATGTGCCAGAGCCTCTATGTCAGTCCGGAACTGGTCAGTTTTAAGCTGTTTAGTCTTACGATACGGGGACATGTATATAACATGCCACTCAATTTGAACAGCAAGTTTTTAGGGACAAAATAAAATGCGATCGGTTCTTACTATGACCCGATCGCATTTCTATTGCATAATTATCGAAATAGGTTTCAAAAAAGCTCTTCCTTTACCATTTTTTGCGACTTTTTCTAAATTCGGGGATGGGGGTTTGCCCTGTTTAATAAGCACTTCGTAGGGTTTTCGCTGATTTGAAGCCAAAACAAGAATAACTTCAGGGCATTTCGCCTTTATTTTTCTGAGAGCATAAAAGATGCAGGGTCCGAAGACCCTGCATCTGTTCGACATATTGGAATTTATCTAACTTTTCCTTGAAAGCCTAAATTCTTCAAAGCATCTTCTCCAAACTTTGCAAAGTCACCTTCTGCACCAAAAGAAAAGAAAGCTTCTTTACCACCAGTGGCAATAATATCTGCACTCTGATACCCCTGATACTCGGATAACATAATTACTAAACTGGCATAACTTCTTGTTCGTAAAAACCAGTTTTCAAAAATTAATAGTAGTGTTTTGGTGTCTCCCAATTCACGTATAATTTCGTCTTTGAATTCCACATCGGAGAACTTACGTTTATCAAATTCTTCTTTGATTTTATTTTTGATTTCATCTAATTCATATCGTTTTTTAGCATACATTTCGACTTTCTTGCTTGCCATTGAAAACGCTCCTTTCAAATTCACATTTTATACATTATTTAGTGGGGGACATTATATCTCCCTGTTTTAGAAAAAGTCGATTTTTTGTACAGTTTCCGGAAGGCTCTGAACCGTTTCCCCTTTATCCCCAAAATGAACATCTGTATATTTAGGCTCCGTACCATTACCTGACATTTTACAGTAATGATTATTTGGTTTTCTTATTAGATCTATGTTTATTATATCGTGTCTGCGGTCAACTGTCGATAACAAATTGACCGCAAATGTATTATTTTTTCTTACGTTTACACTTTGTATCACAAAACTTCTACACTTCAAATACTCGGAAGTGTTTCTGAACAGATTCATATTTCCCTGTTTCGTAATTTAGTATTTTCCATACCGGATTTAATTGCTCATCCGTTAACGGAGTAACCTGATTGTCTTTATCCAGCCATGCAAAAATTATCTGTTCTGATTCTATCCAGGTTAAGTTTTTATCTTTCTTTATCTCATCAATATTCTCCTAAATATTTTTCTAGTCATTGCAATATAAAATTGCTTATACAGTCTCTCCCTTAAAAGTCCTGGTATTCTGGATAATATACAGAGCGACCGATATGACCATCATTATAGCGCACAAACCAATCAACAGATCTGATACCATCGGTGTAATTTGGAACCATATAATATGCACCGCTACAGTTCCATATAATAAAAAGGTTACTATCTTTCCATGCCAGTCTGCACCATGTACTTTTCCTGTCTTTCGTATCACAAGACATCCACTGACTACCATATACAGCTCCTTACCTGCCATTATTACGATTAAAAGAAGCATATGCGGAAAACGAGTAAACAGACAGATTAACATCGCTGCCTGTGTCAGCTTATCAGCCACCGGATCAAGTATTTTTCCTAAATTACTAATCCTATGGAATCTTCTTGCGATATATCCATCAGCAAGATCCGTAAGACCAGACAGCAATAAGATTTCACCAGCTAACAGAGGATTTTTCTTTACACAATAACTCCATATAATTACCGGATTCAGACAAAGCCGAAAAAAAGAAAGAAGATTAGGAACCGTAATAATTCTATTCAAATTTTCTTCCTGATTCACTTCACTCTGCATGTACGGTCACATCACTTTCCTTTTTTTTAGACATAAACCAATAAAATATAACACAAAATGCTAAAGCAAACACAACACCAAAAACATTTTGAATCACTCTAAGACTAACCGCTCCTTGTAGTCCATAAGTCTCTGCAGCAATGGCTAAAGCACCAAATGTGTTAAATACTGCCTGCCAGCCATATTGTGCTGAAAATCCTACACCGATTCCTCCAAGAATTCCTATATATGCATAGATTGACGAAGGAAGCAGAAAATATAACACTGTAAAACATATAACACCTGCAATATTTCCGACAATCCTTTTACGGACTCTGTAGTGCATATCTTCCATAAATGGCAAAATCGCGGACATGGCCGCAATACCAGCCCACATTGCACGTGGCATATTACAAAGTTCTGCAATGCAGAGGACAATCGGCACGCATAAAATCTGACATATCTGCCATTTTGTTCTGGAAGAAGTGATATCAAATTCTTGTATCAGATCTTTCAGATTTCTTTTATAAGTTCTGTTTTTATGATTTCGATAAAATACGAAGCAGGTAAGTGCTGCACCTAAAGCCATTCCGACTAATCGCATCTGATAGCTTTTTCCCGTAACATCATAACCATATAGCAGTAGATACCCAAGAACCAATGTGGATTGGTTAAACATGAATGGATTATGGCATCCGAACAGAATCAACACAGCCAGTGCCGCAATATTTAACAGCATTCCCAATACCGGTGAAAACTGATTTGCTAAATGCGGACATACAGTCATAATTACAAAGAACAAAGCCAAAAGCATCGTAGATTGTCCGGTGTAGATCCCCAGATCCGCATTCCGAAATACCATAATGCATAATAAAACTACTACACCCACAATACTATTCTCATTTCCAAATAAGATACTGAAAATAGTAACAAACAAAAAACAAAATGCCATTGTAACAGCTATCTTTACCAAATATACCAGTATATGATATGATTTTTCTTTCACTGTTTCACTCTTTTTCAACAGATTTTTAGAACCTGCCTGATTTAACTGCAATTCCTGATAAAATGTCATGTAATTCCTCCTCTATCTGTTTTTCTTAAACTTATATGGCCTCATCTTTCTGTATTGGAAGCTCTACAACAAATCTGCATCCACCATATTCCCGGTTTTCTGCCTTGATTGTCCCGCCAGCACTATCTACGATCCGTTTCACAAGTGCAAGGCCGAGACCATTTCCTTCTGCTTTGTGAGAACCGTCTGCCTGATAAAATTTATCAAATATTCTGGTTTTCACATCATCCTCTATTCCCGGTCCTTCATCTTCCAGAATAAACATTACAGAATCCTTTTCCTGCTTCAGAAACATCATAATTGTCCCCTTTGCAGGACTGAACTTAATCGCATTATCTAAAAGATTCATCCATATATGCATAAAAAGTCCTTCATTCCCAGTATATTTAACTTCCTCCAGCTCTACCTGGAAACCAATTTCTTTTTCTGTCCATTTTGTCTCCAGGGAAAGAAATGCCTGACGGATCTGTTCATCCAGACGATATTCTGTTTTTTTCATTGGTATGTTCTGATTCTCTAACTTGGATAACAGCAAAATATTTCCAACCAATCCGGAAAGCCTTTGGGTATTAAACAGGATTTTTTCTACATATTCCTCTTGCTCCTGAGACAGTTCTTCTCCCTGAAGAAGCATTGTATACCCTTCAATGGCATTAATCGGGGTCTTAAACTCATGAGAAACATTAGATACAAAATCCATCTGCAGCACCTCTGTTGCACGAAGCTCTTTTGTCATCACATTAAAACTCTGATAAGATTCTCCAACTTCTGCTATACGGCTGTTCGTTTCCAAATGCTGTTCAAAATCTCCCCGAGAAACTTCCTTCATTGCTTTACTAAGTCTGGTAATTGGTTCTAGTAACTTTGCATTAATAAAGGAAGTGATCAGCCCTGCAATCAATGTATTGAAAATCAAAAGCCAGCCAAGCACAGGTATGCTGCCCGGCAGATTAAAAAAATGATTCAAAAAAGCAAATAATAAAGCAGATATGACTGTTGAAAATACAAGTGCCAGCCAGATTGCACCAGTCAGACAGGATCGGATCCGCAATCCTTTTTCTTTCTTTTGTTCCATTATTTTTTCACCACCTTGTATCCAATTCCACGCATTGTTACGATTTCAAAATCAGGGTTATCTTTAAAACGCTCTCTGATTCTTCCTATATGTACCTCTATCGTATGTGGGTCTGCCTCCGTCTCGTATCCCCATACTTCATCCATCAACTGTTGTTTTGTAAATGTTCTGCCTGGCGAAGCTGCAAGCTTATATAAAAGCAGGAATTCTTTTTTAGGCAAAACAAGACTTTCCTTATCAGTTGTAACCGTCATTGCATCATAATCAAACTCTGTTGAACCGATCACAATTTTGTGTTCATTCAGTATCTGTGCACGGCGAAGCAGTGCTCCGACTCTTAAAACCATTTCATTCACATTTACCGGTTTTACCATATAATCGTCACTTCCCGAAAGAAATCCCTGGCGCATATCATCAAAGGAACCTTTCGCAGTGATCATAAGCACTGGTATCTGATATCCTGCTGAACGAAGTTCTGACACCAGTTCATAGCCATCCATAACCGGCATCATAATATCAGAAATGATCAGATCAATATATTCCTTATCCAATACTTCTAATGCCTGTGCTCCATCCGATGCACTTTTGACCTGATATCCATTCTTCTCAAGCACTTTTTGGAATAGCTGGCTTAATTCTTTATCATCTTCTACAATCAATATTTGAAACACGTTTTCCTTCCTCCTTATTAAAACAGATACCTTGCCCATCCAAGCAGATGCTGTACCAAAAATATTTTTCTCTGACGTTTCTTTGTTAATTCGATTGGCTCTACATGATATGGATCACGATAGGTTCCATCTTCCAATACCTGGCGGGACACTCTTTCATATTCCATCATGCCCTCTTCCAACTGTTTATTAATATCTTTACTGCGTATTACAAGCATCAGTTCCGTATCCAGATATGCACTTCTCATGTCCATATTAAAGGAACCGATTACAGACAGATCATCGTCAATCAGAATACTTTTTCCGTGGTATGAATAACCGCCTTCATATTCCCAGATATTAATTCCTGTACTTAAGATTCTATTTCTGTTTTTCGCATAATCGGCAGCCCCAAATGGATTCCCATTATTCGCAACTGAATTTGTCATGATAGAAAAATCTGAAACGTTCTCTGCAATCTCCTCCCATGTATTATACATCATATCATTACAGATAATATATGGCGTGTGGATCTTCACACGATTTTTTGCATTTTTCATCAATTCTCCCAACTGATACCACACTACTGGTTCTTTGGAACCTGTGTGAATAGGATTTGACACTAATGCAATCTTTTCTGTCTCAAAAGTTTCGTCCGTGTAATCGGTATCGCAGATTCTTTCCTTATTCTCTTCAAAATATTTCTGATAGCCGTTCTGCAGCTCTAAAACTGCGTTCTTTACAGATTTTCTATTTGCCAGTTTTTTATTGTCATGAAAATAACCACTGTCTTCTTGTTCCCATATCGTTTCAAAATACTCTAACAACTGGTTAACTGAATTTTCTTTCTCAGGTTCATCGCAAACCACTAACACGTCTCTGTCATAGTTCTTATGTCCCGGAAAATCACCCAGGAAATAATTGTATGTATTTCTTCCCCCAAGAATATATCTCTTTCCATCTGCAATCAAATATTTATCATGCATTCTACCCATCATTTTCCACGGTTTCAACGGATTGGCCTTATTATACAGTTTAATTTCAACATTCTCATGGGAAGATAATCCATAGAAATACGGATTTCCTTCCATATCAATCCAGCTCTCCATTCCATCTACTAACAGACGAATATGTACACCTCTGTCTGCCGCATCATGCAGTGCTCCTAAAATCAATTTTCCACTTTCATCTGATTGAAATGCAAAAGTAGAAAGAATAATGTCTTCTTTTGCATTTCGGATCAAACGCACTCTTTGTAAAAGTGCTTCTGGATTTTTTTCTATGATCACTGCTCGTTCCATATTCTCGCTGCGTTCGTTCCACGAATTATTTTGTGTTTCTTTTTTGATGGTATTAGACACTTCCGGCTGTTTTTTATATGCAATACAGATTCCAAATAATTCATAAAAAGCCACACATAAAAAAATTGACAGTATAACAAAAACAATTTTAAATATCTTACGTTTTCCCATCGCACATCACCTGACTTTTTTTCATCTTATGTCTATACAATACAAAGTCAACCTCAATTTTACCTCAACAGAATTAATTTTATCCATGTAAATTTCCTGTACCGGCAATCAGACATAACAAAAACGACCTCTCAAAATCAACTATTTTTTGAAAGGTCGTTTCACTAAATTCTTATAACAATCCAGCAAATAATCTCATAAATAATTGTCCCAGTCGCAAATATGCACTGCGCCCAGTACAATATTGATCTGTTACATCACGACATTCTCCCATCGTTCTTATCAGATCATTTTTAATTTCCACAACTGCCTGACAATCTGCCATAAAACAGCCGTTTTCAAAATGATGATATAAGCTTCTATAATCCAGATTGATTGTTCCACAGGTTGCCATACAGTCATCCACTATACTCATTTTCGCATGGCAAAATCCTGGTGTCCATTCATAAACTCGCACTCCATGTTTAACCAATCCATGATAAAAAGAGCGAGTTATATTATAAATGAATTTTTTATCAGGAATTCCTGGTGTGATAATTCTTACGTCTACCCCTCGCTTAGCAGCCAGACATAACGCATGTGTCATTTCGTCTGTTATAATTAAATATGGTGTCATAAACCAACAGTAATTTTCGGCCTTATTTATCATACTGATATAAACTTCTTCTCCGACCTGCTCATTATCCATAGGACTGTCTGCATAAGGCTGAACAAAACCTGTTTGCTGTGCTTTATAATCGTAATGAATAATGTATTTACTAAAATCAGTATCATTCGTAGCTTTTTCACTAACAGCATTCCACATTTCTAAAAATGTTACTGTAAGCGACTGAACAGCATCTCCTTCCAAACGAATACCGGTATCTTTCCACTGCCCATACGGATGCGTATAATTAAAGTATTCATTTGCAAGATTATATCCACCTGTAAATCCAACTTTTCCATCGATTACTGTTATTTTTCTGTGATCACGATTGTTCAAAAATAGATTTAAGCCTGGCACAAATGGATTGAATACACGACAATGAATTCCTATACTCTCCATCTTTTTCACAAAATCTGTGTTAATAAAACCTATAGACCCCATATCATCATAGAATACCCTGACTTCCACACCGGCTTTTACTCTCTCTTCCAGAACATCTTGAATCTTATGCCAAGCTTCAGCATCTTCTATCGCATGATATTCCATGAAGATAAACTTTTGTGCTTTCGCAAGTTCTTCAAGCTGTGCCTCTAATCCCTTCACTGCTTCATCAAAATACTTGATATCCGTATTCTGATAGATTGGATACCACGAATTTCTTTGTATGTAACTTGCAATATTTCCTGCTTTCGGAATCTTTTCTTTTATTCTGCTTAAACACTCCTGATTGTCTGGAAGCATTGGTAACAATTTGCTATCAATTTCTGCATATCGCTCACGCATTTTATGCGTGCCACCATTCAAGCCAATCAATAAATACAGGCCTACACCCATAATTGGGAAAATCAGAATTAAAATGACCCAAGGCATTTTCATAGAAGATGTCTTATCTGACGCATACAATCTCAAAACTAAGATTCCACTTAAAATTCTGGTAAATAAATTTATGATTTCTGCATATTCATTCAAGCGTGTTACGATAGTAATAATAAAAATCACTTCCAGAAGAATGCAGATTATGGAAAAACACAGCCGTTTTACCCCATTTTTTGTTTTTGCTTTGCCCTCTAAAGTATCTTGTTTCATATATATTCTACCTTCCTACTTGCTCAGTTTTCTCCCTAAATTTCGTGGAACATACCAATTTTGTCTTTTATTCTCTGCATTTCATTATCTGCTTCAATGATAGCTCTTGCAGAATGAAGTAATTCTTCACTTATCTCATTATAGCCAGGCATTTCCTCAATTCCTTTTTTATAGCGAAGTTGATGTTCCAATGTTGCCCAGAAATCCATACCATTGGTTCGAATCTGTAATTCTACACGCATAGGTGTTTTACCCTTAGCGAAAAATACTGGTATTTCAACAATCATATGATAGCTTCGATAACCATTCGATTTTGGATTTTTTATATAATCTTTTATTTCAATAACTTTAATATCATCCTGTTGGGTAATCAAATCTGATATCATATAAATATCGTCAATAAACGCACAAACTATTCGAACGCCTGCTACATCATTGAGATGTGTCTGTATATTTTCTGTTGTAAATTCATATCCCATCTTCTGCAGTTTATCGTAAATACTATTGGGCTTCTTAATTCTTGTTTTTATAAAAGAAATAGGATTTCGATTGTTCTCAGCTGAAAATTCATCATCCAAAACCTCAAGTTTAGTTTGTATCTCCCGAATAGCACAACGATACATCATCATTAAATTATAAAATTTTGTAGCATTATTTAAAAACTGTAGTGATTCCGGACTGTCCATCCTGAGTTTTTTTACTTCATCTTTTGTCATGGAACTTTCCTTTCTACCTCATCCCTGATTTCAAAACATTATTTATTTTGATAGTTGATTCGTTCTCCTTGAATTACTGGATAACAAATCATTTTATCACTATCCAGATTTTCTACATGCATATCTACTGCACTGATCTGATGGTTTTCATAAGTATTGTAATAATAAATACCTTTTGTAACATTACAACACGACGTATACAATGTGATTTCATATTTTCCACCCGCTACTTCGCAACATCCTCGTTGCTGATCCACAGATCCGAGAATGTGGAAGAATTGGCTAACGCTTTCTTCCTCTGATTCACCTGAAATTGCATTTACCTTTGTAAAAGCTACACGTACAAAGCGTGAGGAAGATGAGAGATCTCCCGGAAGACCTAATCCTCCCATACCTCTACTATATGCATCAAGAGCCAAATTTTCGCAGAAAGTATTTCTGGGCTGTTTAGGAGATAAATACATATAATTATTTAGTTGAAACATCTGCTGTGGAAATGGCGGATTATTCGTAAGCACTCCTACTGGATTGTCATAAATATGTAAACCATCTGACATAGATTCTACCGTAATTGACTCATTCTCATCAGAAATGATCCAGTGTAATTGTGCTAATGGGAATTGCTCGCTGAAAGGAGTATTAACAATATTAATTCGTTCAAGAAGTTCGCGAACTTCAACTAAAGAAGAACACTGACTTAAAATCCACGGAATAAATTCAAACTGTGCAATATTTTCCACATCTGGCTTAATCGCGGCATAAACAGCATTTCCGACAAAATTCAGTCCTGCCATTGCCACTCCTTTTTCATTCATAGCATCATAATACAAAGGATAATCCTCTGCAACATGAGCCATTCCAATAATTGCATAATGATTTTTCATATCGCCAACATGGCGAAAATTAAACGCATAATTACGTGGTGTAATTACTATCTGATCACCATAAGAGCATTCATAATCGAGGGTTCGTCCAAAGTAAAAATCTTTTGTTTTATAAGTTGCTGCTGTACACATGATCGTTTATCCTCCTAAATAGATTGAAATATGTCAATGAGTTTTTTTCTTGAACAATAGTATAGCACAATTCTTTTATTTTGTTCCAACTTTATACATGATCATAACATGTAAACTTTAAACTATTTTCCTAGATTATTTCTCCATCAGTTTTTCAAACCATGTATCTACTGCAAAAATAAACTTATCTACATCCTTCCGTTCTGCCAGCATTTCCTGCAAAGATTTATGATGCACATATTTCTCCACATACACCCAGCAGGCAATGCTGCTGACCTCTGTGATGATATCAGCGAATATCTTTTGCATACTCTGCTCTAATCCTGCTACCTCTTCTTTGGAAACGATATCATACAGATCTGACTTCTGAAATTCACTGTCCCTGCAGTGCTCATGGATCTCATCCATCTCTGACTTTACTTTATTGCGCACGTCTTCCGGAAGTTTCATATACTCCCAAATAAATGAGACCACATCCGCTGAAGTCTCTTTTTTCATTGGCGGAAGCCAATCTTTTTGCTGCGAATCTTTTGCTGTCTGATACAGACATTGAGGAGATGTCACAGAACGAAGACATGGATTACTTCCAGATATGCCAGAGCCTCTATGTCAGTCCGAAGCTGGTCAGTTTTAAGCTGTTCAGCCTTACGAAACGGGGACATGCTTATAACATGCCGCTTAATTTGAACAGCAAATTTTTAGGAAACAAATAGAAAATTATTTAAACAGTTGCTATTGCAACGGTGTACAAAGGGAACATAATAAAAAACTTAATAATGGACTGCCAATCTTACACAAAGTACCGCCCAAAC
>NZ_CAXTKW010000014.1:0-128697 GCF_964245105.1 Candidatus Dorea massiliensis AP6
TTCAATCCTAACACAGGATCCCGGTGCTTTCTTTCTTTTTTCTATTAACTTTTCCTACAAAAACTTTACCCTACGTTATTACGTAACAATCTTGCCTATCTGCAGACTTCTGTCCCATATATTCTGTCTCTGCTGTTATTACAGATATTTCCGCACAAAGTGAAACAGACAGCTCGCGCTGTCTGTTTCAGGAGAAGGTATTTCTTTTTACTTATGGGGTGTAGCAAAAACTATATAATGTATTGGGGGTTTTACGAGTATTATTATATCATAATGTCGCGATAAGTGTGCACAAACTTCACAAAAATCAGCATCTGTTTTTGTGAAATATTCACAATTTCATTCCGTCATAATGACGAAAACGCTAGTCTGGCGCTGTAAAAAAAGGGATCTCACTAAATCGTGAAATCCCTAAAAGCTCACTTTTATACAGCCGGTACGGCCTCTTCCTTTTCAAACAATGCCTCAAACTCGTCCCGGGAGATCTTTTCTTTCTCCAGAAGCAACGCTGCGGCTGCGTCCAGGACGTCGCGGTGATCCAGGATGATGGCTTTGGCCTTATCGTAGCACTCGTCTACGATGCGCTTGACTTCCGAATCGATCTTGCTTGCCACGTTCTCGCCATAACCCTTGGTGTGGCCGTAGTCACGGCCCAGGAAGACTTCCTCGTCGGAATCATAGCTGACCAGGCCAAGCTCGTCGGACATGCCATACTTGGTGACCATGGCGCGGGCCACACGGGTAGCCTGCTTGATATCCTGGGAAGCGCCGGTGGTGATATCGTCGAAAATCAGTTCTTCGGCGATACGTCCACCTAAGGATACCTCGATATCCTGCAGCATCTTTCCCTTGGTATTGAACATCTCATCCTTCTCCGGCAATGGCATGGTGTAGCCGGCCGCTCCTACGCCGGTGGGAATGATAGATACACTGTATACAGGTCCCACATCCGGCAGCACATGGAACAGGATCGCGTGCCCTGCCTCGTGGTACGCGGTGATGCGCTTCTCCTTCTCGGAGACGATGCGGCTCTTTTTCTCTGCGCCGATGCCCACCTTCACGAAGGACTTGCGGATATCCGCCTGGGTGATATAAGGACGGTTGTCCTTGGCTGCCAGAATGGCTGCCTCGTTCATCAGATTTTCCAGATCCGCGCCGGTCATGCCTGCGGTGGTCTGGGCTATCTGCTTCAAATCCACATCCTCTGCCAGCGGCTTATTCTTCGCATGAACCTGCAGAATCTCTTCTCTGCCGCGCACATCCGGTCTGCCCACCATGATCTTACGGTCAAAACGACCCGGACGCAAGATAGCCGGATCGAGAATGTCCACACGGTTGGTGGCCGCCATGACGATGATGCCCTCGTTGACGCCGAAGCCGTCCATCTCCACCAGCAGCTGGTTCAGGGTCTGCTCACGCTCATCATGACCGCCGCCCATACCGCTGCCGCGGCGTCTCGCCACCGCGTCAATCTCGTCGATAAATACGATACAGGGGCTGTTCTTCTTGGCATCCGCGAACAGATCACGGACACGAGAAGCACCTACACCGACAAACATCTCTACGAAATCCGAACCGGAGATACTGAAGAACGGCACGCCTGCCTCGCCTGCGACGGCCTTGGCCAGCAGGGTCTTACCGGTTCCGGGAGGACCCTCCAGCAGCACGCCTTTCGGGATGCGCGCGCCTACCTGAGTATATTTCTGTGGAAGCTTCAGGAAATCTACGATCTCACGAAGCTCTTCTTTTTCTTCCTGCAGACCTGCCACATTTTTAAAGGTGGTGTGAATCTGCTCCTGGGTGGTCATACGGGCCCGGCTTCTGCCGAAGTCCATCATCTTGCCGCCACCGCCGCCGTTGGCCTGACGGTTCATCAGGATCATCATAACGACTACGGCCACTACAGCCGCCAGAAGGGGCGCGCCCAGGGACGCCATCCAGTTATTGGTGCTCACTGCAGCAAAGGCTACCGCCACATTCTCAGACTCCAGAAGCTCTCTGGCCTCTGTGGTGTCTGCCACATTCACATCCTGACGGCTGCCGTCCTTCAGGGTCAGGCGCACCGTGCCGGTAGGTGTAGCTTCGGACTGGCTGATCACGGCAGATACTACCTCGCCGTTCTCCACGGCAGTCTCAAACTGCTGATAGGTATACAGATTTTCCATGTCCATCCGTTTTACGTAGGTACTGAACAGATAGACCAGCACCAGTAAAAATACGAAATAGATTCCGGAAATCCGAAATTGTCTGTTGTTCAAAATGTGTCCTCCTTATATCCGTACGTTCAGCCCGCGCCGTTCGCAGTTAATCAACGAACTCCAGTACTCCGATGTACGGCAGATTCCTGTATTTCTGATCGTAATCCAGACCATAGCCCACCACGAACTCATCCGGAATCGTAAATCCGGTGTATTCCACGTCCACATCTACGACTCTGCGGTCCGGCTTGTCAAGCAGGGTACACAAGGTCATGGTCTTCGGATTACGCTGTCCCAGAAGCTTTACCAGGTGGCTTAAGGTCCGTCCGGAATCGATGATGTCCTCTACGATAATCACGTTCTTGCCCTGCAGCGGCTCGTCCAGGTCCTTGCTTAAGCGTACCACGCCGCTGGACTTGGTCTCCGCGCCGTAGCTGGATACCTGCATAAAGTCGATGGTCACCGGCACGGTAATTCTCTTGGCCAGCTCGCATACAAAGAATACGCTGCCCTTCAGGATACAAATCAGGTGAACCTCTTCGCCTGCAAACTTTTCGCTGATCTTCTGTCCCAGCTCTCTGATCTTCGCGTCTACTTCCTCTTCGGGAATCATAACTCTGATTTTCTCAGCCATGTTCATTTCCTCCGCTTATCTGTACTTTTAAAATGTTCCTTGTCTCTTCCGTGACCTTGTACGCTTCGCTGATACGATGCCCCGGAATCCATACAATATGCGCTCCATCCGCCAGCAGCAGAAGCTCGTCCCGCTCCGATGCCGGCACCTTTTCATCAATCAGATACGCCTTCAGCTTTTTGCGCCCGTGCGCTCTGTTAATCTCCAGATAATCCCCGGGCTTACGCCCCCGGATCTCCAGACATTTTTTTATTTTATCATAGTCAAACCATTTCGTATATGTTTTTTGGGGAATAATTTCAATTTTTTCCGCCGGATACAGGGCAAATTCCCATTTTCGTCCCTGGATGGCAACGCTGCCGGGAATCTCCGGACAAAACGATATGGGACTGGTTTTCTCACCGTCCTGCTGCCGCGCAGGCTTCTCACTCCGACTGAGCCGCACGCCCTCATATTCCCGTCTTGCGCTGCGGCCACCCGGCAGATCCATTCTGCTCCCGGTCTGCTTTTCGAACAGCTCCCGGAGCATCTCGATGTGAACCCGCTCCACGTCCTTGAGTCCGCCAAGCTCCGCCATGCACCGTCGCAGCAGTCTGCTTCCGATCAGGGGATCCTGCATGGAAAATGCGTTGGTGAATACAAACCGTGCGCCGTCCTCTTCCCGCACACAGATTCGGTAGGCTTCCGCCGTCTTCCGCTCCAGAAACGCCTCCACCTCCCCAAGCTCCGCAGCCGCCTCGGCCACATGTCGGATCGCCTTCGCATTGACGCTCTCCCGGACCGTCTTCAGAATGTCGCCCCGAATCCGGTTGCGTGTGTAGTCCATGCTCAGGTTCGTGCTGTCAGTGCGCCAGGCTATCCCTCGCCCGGTCAGCCACGTCTCGATTTCCTCACGCTCTGCGCAGAGCAAAGGCCGAATGATATTGTCCCGCGCCGGGCTCATGCCGGACAGCCCCTTTAGGCCGCTTCCGCGGAACAGCTGAAACAGTACCGTCTCCGCCTGATCCCCCGCATGGTGGGCCACCGCAATCCGCGCGCCCCCAAGACGCTCCGCTTCCTCCGCGAAGGCCTCATACCTGCAGAGCCGGCCGGCCTCCTCCAGCGTCAGATGCTCCCGCTTAGCCCGGTCCTGCACGTCAAAGGAACGGACGGAAAGCGGAACCTCCAGGCTTCCGCAAAGCTCCCGCACATAGGCCTCGTCCCCGTCGGCCTCCGCGCCCCGCAGACAATGATTTACATGCACTGCGGACAGCGCTGCGCCCTTTTCTCCGCACAGCTCTTTTAACAGGAAAAGCAGGCATACGGAATCCGCACCTCCCGATATGCCCGCCACAATCCTGTCTCCCGGACGAATCATCTGATATTTTTCTGTAAATGCACGCACACGATCCAGCATTTCCCAGTTTTCCTTTCGTAGTTTTTCCATTGCTTATAGTATACCATATCTCTTTAATACTTTACCAGCCCCATCACCAACACCGTCATATCGTCGACAGGCTCCTTCTCCCGGTACTGACGCACCCGGGCCAGAATGTAAGCTGCCAGCTCGGACGGATTTCCTGTATCGTGCTCCAGAATGATATCCTTTATCAATTTCTCCTGATGAGCCGCAGGCAACGCATCCA
This sequence comes from Candidatus Dorea massiliensis AP6, assembly GCF_964245105.1. Taxonomy (NCBI): domain Bacteria; kingdom Bacillati; phylum Bacillota; class Clostridia; order Lachnospirales; family Lachnospiraceae; genus Dorea; species Candidatus Dorea massiliensis. Next base: position 4,458 of record NZ_CAXTKW010000014.1, read on the forward strand.
GCACACCGTCGGTGACCATGATGACCATGTCGCCGTCGTAGAGCTTTTTACTGGTACAGTCCGGCTCCAGCTTGTGAAAGACGCCCGCAGGCAGGCTGGTTGAGGAAATGGTTTCCACCCAGTTTTCCCGCCGGATAAAGGTGGTGGACGCGCCCACCTTCAGGAACTCGCAGATACCCGTATACAAATCCAGCGAACTGATATCAATGGTGGAGAACACCTGCGCGTCCGACCGCACGATCAACGCCGAATTGATCATCCGCACCGCCGTCTCCTTGGAGAATCCCGCCTCCAGAAACTGCTCCAGCAGATCGATGACCATCTCACTGTCCCGGTAAGCCGCCATGCCGGACCCCATACCGTCCGACAGCGCCCCGATAAACTGCCCCTCCCGGCACCGATGCAGGGAAAAATTGTCCCCGGAAATGGTTTCTTTACTTTTGACCGCCTTCTCTACGCCGCAGAGCACTTGGAAGTTCGTCCGTTCCGCGAAAAGCACCGTCACCTTCTCACTGCCCACAAAGGCCCGGCTGTCCTTGCCCGGCATCATGGCCTTCTTCATCATCCTGGACAATACCTCTGCAATATCCTTCGTCGCCACACATTTCCGCCTGCGGGTACTGACCGTCAGATATACCTCCTGCCGCCGGTGCTCCTCCTGATAGACCAGCACTGAATGGACGCAGAGTCCCATACCCTTCAGCTTTTTCGCTAAAACCTGTTCCAGTTCCTCGTCTGGCCTGGTATCCCAGGCATATTCTACGGTATCCGTCATGATCTGGGCCATTTCCCCCAGCTGTATCGCCACTGCAGCGCGGTTTTCCTCCAGCCTGTTCTTCCAGAGCAGCTTCATTTTCTCTGTCTTATCCAGCTGTTCGTTCTCCGGAACGGCTTCCACTTTCTGTCCTTCTCCCGCGAAGCTTACCGCCAGATTGCCGAAGGCCTCCCGGTAATCCCGCAGGCGCTGCTGCACCGGATTGGGCGCTTCCTCATTTTCCATGGGAAGGGGTCTTAAAATCCATGCCAGAATCCCGCCGCAGATTACCGTCAGTGAACACACCAAAAGCCCCTGGGCCGCCCCCAGCAGGATGGCGTAATCCCGATCCATCTGAAGCATCCCCACGCCGATCTGCATCGCCGCCACACAGCTGCCCGCCACAATTCCGTAGAGCCAGCCGTAATTTTCCTCTCGTCTCACCTTTTACTCCTCCTCGTCTTCTGTGTGTGTCTGTGTGATTGGGAATTATAGAGGACAGAAACGGATTATTTTGTCAAATGGAGGCGGGTGATTTCAGATCTTTTCGGCAAAAGGGGACATAGAATTCTGTTTAAGAACCTGCCGGAAAGCATAAAGGCTGTCCGGAACCTTCCCTGTCCCGGACAGCCTTTACATACACGTATTATGTAAACCAATTATTCTTTAGCCTTGAACAGAATCTCATCCGGATAAACCAGTCCGAGCCGCTCCTTCGCCACTTCCTCCACATACTTCTTGGTCTGGACGTATTTGCCAAGCTCCTCGATATCCTTCGAGCGCTGTTCCTCTTCTTCGATCTGAGCCATCAGCTGTTCTTCCTGATTCTGATAGGCCGCGTTCTTCTGCTGGAGCCGATGCTTTGCATAAAAACCCGTTACCAGAAGACACATGACTGTCAGTACAATCAGTCGGTAGCCCATACGCTTTCTGCGATTCATTCCGCGCCGGGTCTTCGTCGTCATAGCTCCTTCCGCCTCACTTTCATTCTGAAAACTGTTTCCACAGCCAGTCTTTCTTCGCGTTTTCCACAGAAACCTCTGTCTGTGGGTATATTTATTTGATTATAATCTTTTTTATACATTTATGCAATTTTTTTCTTATGAAATTGACCATATTTCGAAACATTTTCGAAAGCAGCAGCCAGGAAAGCATGCCCAGCACCACTGCCGCCACAGCAAAGCCCCTTACCGCCCCGCTGTTCTCCCGGTACAGCATCCGGAAAATCAGGAAACCGCAGAGCAGCCAGTAAGCCAGATCCTCCGCTGCCATCCAGACGGTCCCATGGAAAACCAGCCGCCGGAAGACCTTCAATCCCCCGTACAGGAAGGCCAGGACCGCGCCGCAAAGGAAGGCTTTTCCAAAAAACTGCAGTTCAAAAAGAATTCCACCGGCCATAGGCTATTTGAACAGGCGGCCCAGGATCGACGCGCCCGCCTTATGAAAATCTGTGACCTCCGAGTAGGCCATGCTGTCAATCCGCCCCTCGATATCCACCTCGCCCTTTTCCAGGGTCAGACGGTTCACATGGAGATCGGCGCCTTTGATGGTCAGCATACCCTGTTCCGTCTCCAGCAGGATTTCCGCGATATCGAAGGAAATCACGTCGGTCACGCCGCTGATGGTGCCCGTCCGCCGGTTGCTTAAGAGCAGCTTGTGGGCTTTCGCGTATTGCTTTTCTTCCAAAAAAAGACCTCCCCATACACTTACTAGTTTACAACTAAATGTATGAAAAGGTCTTTCTCATTATTCCTGTTTTTAAAGATAACGGTAGAGCTCCTTGGCGTCATCCTTGCGGACGGTCTCCTGAACGTCCAGAACCTCCACCTTTACGGACTTGCTGCCAAACTGAATCTCGATGACGTCACCCGTCTTCACGTTCACAGACGCCTTGGCCACCTTGTCGTTGACCAGCACGCGTCCCGCGTCACAGGCTTCATTGGCTACGGTCCTCCGCTTAATCAGCCGGGAAATCTTTAAATATTTATCAAGACGCATAGATTAGTTCAGGGCATCCTTCAGTGCTTTTCCAGCCTTAAACTTCGGGGACTTGGAAGCCGCAATCTTCATAGCCTCGCCAGTCTGCGGGTTTCTTCCCTCTCTTGCAGCTCTCTCAGATACCTCGAAGGTTCCGAATCCAACCAGCTGGATCTTCTCGCCCTTCTTCAGCTCCTCTGCTACTACATCTGTGAAAGCCTTCAGAGCCTTCTCTGCGTCCTTCTTGGATAATTCAGTCTTCTCTGCAATAGCAGCAACTAATTCCATTCTGTTCATCTGGTAATTCCTCCTAATAATACTACTACTCTTTTTTGTCGATGATATGTCTGTGTGTGCGTTCTGCCATATCTTCTTTCCTATTTATACCCGTTTCTCAATTATTTGTCAAGGCATTTCGGGTTTTGTTACTCAAATATGGGAGCGATTGCTGCTGCCAGCGCATCCTTCTGTGCCTGGGCTTCTGCCAGATCTTTTCCGAGTGTAGTAAAATAGGTTTTGATCTTCGGCTCGGTTCCGGAGGGACGAACGATGACCTCGGCGCCGCCTTCCAGCTTGTACGCCAGAACATTGGCTGCCGGGAGTCCTGTCTCCTCAGGCTTCTTATAATCAGTTACCTTCACTACCGCATAATCGTCGAGCTTTGCAGGCGGATTCTGGCGCAGCCCGTCCATAATGCCGGCCATCTTGTCCATACCGGACAGTCCCGGGAACTCAAAGCTGTCTACCTTGTTCAGATAACGGCCATATTTCTCATAGATCTCCTCCAGACGCTGTTTGATAGAGGAACCAATGCTCCGGTAATAAGCTGCCATCTCACAGATGAGCATGGAACCGATAATCGCGTCCTTGTCACGTACATAGGGGCCTGCCAGATAACCGTAGCTCTCCTCAAAGCCGAAGATAAAGCGGTCTACCTCACCTGCTGCCTCCAGCTGCGCGATCTGGTCTCCAATCCATTTGAAGCCGGTCAGAACACTTCTCAGCTCCACGCCGTAATTCTTCGCTACCGCATCCGCCAGCGGAGTGGATACGATGGATTTCACCGCCACCGGATTCTTCGGCATGGTGCCCTTCTCGATGCGGCCTGCGCAAATGTAGTCCAGAAGCAGTACGCCCATCTCATTACCGGATACCAGCTCGTAGCTGCCGTCCGGACACTTCATGGCGATACCCACGCGGTCCGCATCCGGGTCAGTGGCCAGCATCAGGTCTGCCTCTGTCTTCTTGGCCAGCTCCAGTCCCAGACGAAGAGCCTCAAAGATCTCCGGGTTCGGGTACGGGCAGGTGGGGAAGTGACCGTCCGGATACTGCTGCTCCGGTACAATGGTCACGTCAGTGATGCCGATATCCTTCAGCACCCTGGTAACCGGCACCAGACCGGAACCGTTCAGCGGGGAGTATACCAGCTTCAGGCCGGATGCAGCGCAGATTCCCGGACGCACGCTGCGGGCCTCGATAGCCTGGTACAGGGCTTCCTTACAGTCGTCGCCCACATATTCAATAAGTCCGGCCTTGATTCCTTCCTCAAAATCCATAACCTTCGCGCCGGTCAGGATATCTGTCTTCTGAATCTCCGTGTATACAATATCAGCCGCCTCGTCCGTCATCTGGCAGCCGTCCGGGCCGTAGGCCTTATAGCCGTTGTATTTCGCCGGATTGTGGGACGCGGTCACCATGATACCCGCATTGGCCTCATAATAACGGGTCGCGAAGCTCAGGGCCGGAACCGGCATCAGAGCATCGTAGATGCGAACCTTGATTCCATTGGCTGCCAGTACGCTGGCTGCTGTCTTCGCGAATACGTCGCTGTTGATACGGCTGTCGTAGCTAATGGCTACCAGCTGCTTGCCGCCCTGGGTCTTTACCCAGTTGGCCAGACCCTGGGTGGCCTGACGAACCACATAGATATTCATACGGTTAGATCCTGCTCCCAGCACGCCGCGCAGGCCTGCAGTACCGAACTTTAGGGCCACTGCGAAGCGATCCTTAATCTCATCGTCCTTACCCTCGATACCCTTCAGTTCCTCTGTCAGAGCCGGATCCTCCAGTTCTGTGTCCATCCAACGCTTATAATCGTCCAAATACATAACTTATACCTCACTCATACAGTTTTTTAGATAGAGTTACCTATGCTTAATTTTAGAATATTTGTACAGCAAAGTCAATGTATCCGGGCATATTTTACAGCACATTTACGATACCCATAACTCTTTTACCATTTTCTTCCTGCGTTCATTCTGGGCCAGGAAAACCTGCAGCTTCTCGGCGCTTTTTTCCGGCACCCAGGCCTTGTTGGTATGGTAATAATGATGCACCAGCTTCCAGGCCTTCTCCGGGTAACAGAGGCTGGCAGCCAGATAGGCCCGCTCCTCCCCGGACAGAGGGCGTTCCCGCTCGTAGGCTGTCAGCATCCGCTCTGCCAGCCCACCGTTCCAGTTGTGCTTCTCCATGATTTTCCGCAGGAACTGGCTCACATCGTTCATCTGCACATTGATTTCAAACCGGGAGAAGTTCACCAGGGCCGTTTCCTGCCGCTGAAGCAGGATATTGTGATGGACATACTCCCCGTGGCAGAGGTGTTCGCCATCCACGGCCTGCTGATACAGCTTTTCACTGCCGGAAGCCTTCAGAAGCTCCAGGGCATCCGCTCCATTCTGGAAAATGGTTTCGGCGCACTGAAGATATAAGAGTTCAAACTCGCCCTTTTTCTGCCGGGTACGGATAAAATTCCGGGCACGCTTCATTTCCCGGTTATGCTTTTCTAACTCTTCCGACCGGTCGGCGCCCAGAATCCGGCGGCGCTCCGCCCCTTCTGTGCGCAGAACGCCCCGAAGCTCCCGGTGAACCCGGGCCAGCAGACGCATACTTTTCAAAAGCTCTTCCTCATTCTTCGGATCGCATTCCCGCCCCGGCGGCCAGTCCTTGATGATGTAGGGCGTCTCATAGTCGCCGATGGTCACAAGCTCCCCTTCTTTGTTGGCCTGCACCTGATCCACGGCGCAGACGCCGCGCTCCGCCAGAATCCCCAGCACCCGCTGTTCCAGGGGAAGCTTTGCGCGCGAGCCTGCAAATTCCTTTATCATTTTTAAGCCGTCTTTTGTCTCCAACATGATTCCGCCCCGGCCGCCGTAGCTTCGAAGAACCTCCAGATCATACTGCTCCAGGATTTGCAGCGCTTTTTCGTTCACAAAAATCCCCCCGTTCCTTTCAAATCTATGAGGAAACGAGGGGTAATATTCTTTCTAAGAGATATTCTTTTGTATTGTATTCCGGGTGCTCGATAACGGCCTCCAGCATGGCGTTCAGGATGACTCCTAAGGTCGGTCCCGGCTTCACGCCCGCATCTATGAGATCTCGGCCGGTCACGGCCAGATCCTTTAGGGACAGGCAGTTTTGGGCTTCCAGTATCTCTGTATACAGACGCTCGATTTCTGACAGCCGCGCAAGCTTCTCCGGCAGCAGCGCCGGATTCTGGGCCAGCGCATCCGCCCGGGCAAGCTTCAGATAATCCGGAAACAGATCCGCGCCAATCCGGTGAATGGCCCGGCGCACGCCCCGATGATTCAGCGGAAACTGCCGATCATCATGGAACTCCACCAGCCTCACCACTCTTTTGCGGGTGTCGTTGTCAAATTTCAGGCGGCGTAAGATTCCATTTGCCATCTCGGCACCAAGCTTCGCATGCCCGTGAAAATGGTCAATACCCTGCTCATCCGTAGTACGGGTGGCAGGCTTGCCCATATCGTGCAGCAAAGCTGCCCAGCGGAGGGCTTTGTCCTTCTCTACGCCGGTCAGGGTCCGCAGAATGTGTTCACCCACGTTCCAGCAGTGATGGGGATTGTGCTGGGGCGTCTCCATGCAGGCGTCAAATTCCGGCAGAATCACCGCCGTGATGCCCGTCTCCCAGACCACACGGAAGGTCTCCGGGTGATCCGAGGTCAGAAGCTTCATCAGCTCCACCTGAATCCGCTCGGCGCTGACCTTAGTCAGTCTCGGTGCAAATTCCGCCAGGGCCGCTTTTGTCTCCGCCTCAATCTCAAAATCCAGCTGGGCAGAAAAACGGACTGCCCGCAGGATTCGCAGGGCGTCCTCGGTAAACCGCTCTCTCGGGTCGCCCACACAGCGGATCTGTCCGCACTCTAGGTCGCCGATACCGCCGAAGGCATCTACCAGACCCTCTTTTTCATTATATGCCATGGCATTGATGGTAAAGTCCCGCCGCTTCAGATCTTCCAGAAGATTTGGCGTGAACAGCACCTGCTCCGGGTGGCGGCCGTCCAGATATTCGCCGTCAATCCGGTAGGTGGTGACCTCGAAGCCTTCTTTTCCGTTCAGGACCGTCACGGTTCCGTGCTGGAGCCCCGTGTCCACCGTTCTGGGAAATAAAGCCTTCACCTGCTCCGGTCTGGCGTTGGTGGTGATATCCCAGTCCGCCGCCTCCCGTCCCAGAATGGCGTCGCGCACACAGCCGCCCACCACATAGGCTTCGTAGCCTGCCTCCGCAAGAGTTGCAATGATTTCATTTGCTTTTTCCGGGATCTGAATCTTCATGTGCGCGTGTCCTTTCTATCTTATTTCCGGGTGTTTTCCGTCAGAATCTATATATGTAAGATTCTTCCAGATAAGCTGTAATGGAAAAGCGGCCCGAGGGGTTTGGCCTCCAGCCGCTTCTCGTAACTGTTCAGTAGCTTCTCAGCCCTGAATCATTTTCTTCTATCATTTTTAGTATGCCTTGCCCCAGTAAACAAGCGCCTTCGCAGGCTTTCCGCAGCACACGCAGGTGTCCGCGATGTGATCCTGCTTGAAGGGCATACAACGGGAAGTAGCCGTGGTATCTTCCTTAATCTTGTCCTCGCAGGCCTGATCGCCGCACCACATGGCGCGTACGAAGCCCGGCTTCTCATTGATGGTCTTGACGAACTCCTCGTAAGTGGCTGCGTCGTAGGTATGGGAATCGCGATGCTTTCTCGCACGCTCCAGCATATCGCTCTGCATAGTGGTCAGCACTTCGCCTACCTTCGCTGCCAGCTCCGGAATCGCTGCTACGATCTTCTCACGGGTGTCGCGGCGCACGATAACGGCCTGATTTGCCTCGATATCCTTCGGTCCGATTTCGATACGTACCGGGATACCCTTCATCTCCTGCTCGGAGAACTTCCAGCCCGGACTCTTATCGGAATCATCTACCTTTACCTTGAAGCCTGCGTCCAGCAGCGCGGATTTCAGCTCATATGCCTTGTCCAGCACGCCTTCCTTGTGCTGCGCAATCGGGATGACCATAACCTGGGTCGGCGCGATACGCGGCGGCAGAACCAGTCCGCTGTTATCGCCGTGAACCATGATGATAGCTCCGATCAGACGGGTGGTCATACCCCAGGACGTCTGATGTACATACTGAAGGGTGTTGTCTTTTGCTGTATACTGAATACCAAATGCCTTTGCGAAGCCATCGCCGAAGTTGTGGCTGGTACCGGACTGCAGCGCCTTACCGTCGTGCATCAGGGCTTCGATGGTGTAGGTCGCCTCTGCGCCGGCAAATTTCTCCTTATCGGTCTTACGTCCACGGATAACCGGCATTGCCAACACTTCCTCGCAGAAGTCCGCATATACGTTCAGCATCTGCTGAGTACGTGCCTCAGCCTCCTCTGCTGTCGCGTGAGCGGTATGACCCTCCTGCCACAAGAATTCGCGGGAGCGCAGGAACGGACGGGTGGTCTTCTCCCAACGCATAACAGAGCACCACTGATTGTATACCTTCGGCAGATCACGATAGGACTGGATCTCTTTGGAATAGAAATCACAGAACAGAGTCTCGGAGGTCGGACGGATGCACATACGCTCCTGCAGCGGCTCCAGTCCGCCGTGGGTTACCCATGCTACCTCAGGCGCAAAGCCCTCCACATGATCCTTCTCCTTCTGAAGCAGGCTCTCCGGAATCAGCATGGGCAGGTAGACATTCTCTACTCCTGTCGCCTTAAAACGCGCGTCCAGCTCCTTCTGAATATTTTCCCAGATCGCGTAGCCTGCCGGCTTGATAACCATGCAGCCCTTTACGCTTGTATAATCGGTCAGTTCCGCTTTTTTCACCACATCGGTGTACCACTGTGCGAAATCCACGTCCATGGAAGTGATCTCTTCGACCAGTTTCTTCTCCTTCGCCATCTTGTTCTCCTTCTCGCCCATCGGGGCTTTTTCTCATTTATTTTCCTCTAACAGTAAGCTGTTATGATTATCACGCCCGGGTGGGCGTATCTTTTTGTATTGTAGTACGGAAATGGCGATTTTGTCAAGGTTTTCGCGGTCTGAGGAGCAATTTGAGTGAAACGGCGAATCCTTATGACCTTAAATAACTTGACCCATCGTAAAATCAATTTCTCTATCGGAATATTATCAATTTAATTACTGCTGATTTTCTGCTAAACAAAACTCCGTAAAAATAATAATAGGGGCAATTTACTTTGACGGATTTTCCATATTTGGGTACAATAGAACTATCTACTTTGATTGGAGGATTCCCATGGACGAACAGGAGATTCAGAAACTGGTGGCCCGGCAGCGGCGGTGTTTCCGGTCGGGTTCGACACTTTCTTATAAAAACCGGATGGCCGCCCTGACCCGCCTCGAACATTTGGTGGCAGAACATGAAACAGAACTCCAGGAAGCTCTGCAGCTGGATCTGGGCAAAAGCGCCGCAGAAAGCTATATGTGTGAGACCGGCCTTCTTTTAAACGAAATTCATTATCTGAAGCATCATCTGCGCCTCTGGATGCAGGATCGGATCGTCCCGACGCCGTTGGCGCAGTTTTGCTCGACAAGTTACCAGAAGCCTTCGCCCTACGGCGTGACACTGATCATGAGTCCCTGGAACTATCCGCTGCTCCTGACCCTGGAGCCGCTGGCAGACGCCCTGGCCGCCGGTAATACGGCGATTTTAAAGCCCAGCGCCTACTCCATTCACACCAGCCGCCTGATGGAGCGTCTGATTCCGGCTTATTTCCCGGCGTCCCGGGTGGCTGTCGTAACCGGAGGACGGGCGGAAAACGCAGCGCTGCTGGAACAGCATTTCGACTATATCTTTTTCACCGGCAGCAAATCGGTGGGCCGCTTCGTCATGGAGAAGGCCGCCGCGCACCTGACTCCGGTGACCCTGGAGCTGGGCGGAAAGAGTCCCTGCATCGTGGACCGTACCGCGGATATCCATGCGGCGGCCCGGCGCATCGTCTTCGGCAAGTTTCTGAACTGCGGACAGACCTGCGTGGCTCCCGACTACATTCTCTGCGATATCCGGGTGAAAAACCGGCTCATAGAAGAGCTGATCCGGCAGATCCGCGCCCAGCTTGGCGAGCGTCCCCTGGAAAATGAGAATTACGGCCATATCATCAATGAAAAACATTTTCTGCGGATCCTGAATCTGATGAATCCGGCTAAGACTGTCTTTGGTGGACGGACAGACGCCGAAGCCTTGAAAATTGAACCCACCATCCTTGACCGGGTCTCCTGGCGGGACGACGTGATGCAGGAGGAAATCTTTGGACCGTTGCTGCCGATTCTGACCTACGATTCCATCGACGAAGTGATTCGCACCATCAACGAGAGGCCCCATCCGCTGGCTCTCTACGTCTTCACCCGGAACCGGAAGCTGGCCAGCCGGGTGCTGACCCGCTGCTCCTTTGGCGGCGGCTGCGTCAATGACACGATCATCCACCTGGCTACGCCGTACATGGGCTTCGGCGGCTTCGGGGAGAGCGGTATGGGCAGTTATCATGGGAAGGCCGGGTTTGAGACCTTTTCCCACCGTAAGAGTATCGTGGATAAGAAGGGATGGCCGGATCTGCCCATGCGGTATCAGCCGTATACGGAAGGAAAGCGGCGGCTGGTGAAAATGTTTCTGCGATAACATCTATTTCGAAGGAGTATCTGCTTCATTTGCCGATGCTCCTTCTTTTTTATCTGCATCCACCCTCTTCCACAATTCCTGAATAATTAGTACTGATAAAGGCCCCAGCACGATCCCGCCCGCTCCGTAGATCTTCACGCCCACATACACACTGGCCAGCACCACCACCGGCAGCAGCTTCAGATGGGCGCCCACCAGCCTGGGCTCCAGAAGCTCCCGGGTCAGGGTGCAAAGACCATAAGTCACAGCTAACACGACAGCCGCCCGATATCGCTTCTGCCAGATGACCAGAATCAGAATCCATGGCACAAACACCGTCCCCGTTCCGAAGATCGGCAGCGCGTCCAGAAAACCGGTGCCGACTCCGGCCAGCAGCGGGCTTTTTGCCGTTCCCGAGCTCCAGATTCCAACGGTGCAGATCAACATCACCAGTCCCATGATGATACACTGGGCATGCAGGTAACGACCAATGGCCCGGGAGATTCCCCGAAGCGCTTCGGACACGTTTTCATAGAAGCTCCACCGCTGTCCCATTTCCCGCAGCTTGTCATAATCACCTGCCAGCAGAATCGCGGCAATTCCCGTCACAAAGGCGCCGGTAAGGAAGCCGCCCAAGACGCGTACCGCCTGCCAGGATCCTCCGAACACACCCGGCAGGAGCTGCTCCCAGGTCTTATCTCCGATACAGGCTGTCTGCTCCTCTACAAACTGCATCATCATCCTGCTATCTATATGAAGCATACCCCCAAACCGTTCACAGCACTGTGCCAGAAGCTCCCCCACCCGTCCCGGGTAGCTGAAATACACGCACAACCGCCGGATCTGAATATGCAGATTTCGACCCGCCAACGCTCCGGCTGACACAAGCCCTCCTGCTGCCCCTATGATCAGCACCGCCATGGAAATTCCCGGGCGGATATGAAGCCGTTTCTTTAACCATGCAAGCAGCGGCCTGCACCAGTACACAATCGCTCCCGCGATCAAAAACGGAATCACCAGTGGCGCCAGGTACTTCATTGCAAGCCCGACCGTCACTGCGATTCCGATTTTCTTCCACAAGTTCTGATATTTCCGCACCCATTCCATAAAGCCGCTCCTTTTGCATCCGCTTGAACTGACAGGCCCCGAAAAAGCGAACGGCTTCTCCCTTTTCTGTCCGTCTTAGTATCTGCAAAAATGAGCGTTTTACGCTGTGGATAACTGATTTACATAAATTTCTGAAACACCGGATTTTCCGGCTTCCGTTCAAATTCCATCCATTTTCCGGTGGACGGATGGCGGAATTTTATCCGATATGCACACAGGGCCGGGAAGGAGTTATCCACATTATCCACATAGTTTTCAACCTTTCCATATTTGCGGTCGCCCACCAGAGGGGTTCCTCTGCCCGCCATCTGCACCCGAATCTGATGATGACGGCCTGTTTCCAGGCGGATTTCCAGCATTTCCAGGTTATCCACCCGCTTTAAAATCCGGTAGCGGAGCACTGCTTTTTTAGCCCCGGCATGTCCCTCCTGTACCATCTCAGAGCGGTTATTTTTCCCGTCCTTCCACAGGTAATCCACGCACTCGTTCCAGTTTTCCACCAAGTTTTCCACATTATCCACAGGTTTTCCACAGAACTTTTCCTCATTGGGGACAGGATGTGGACACTTATCCACACTGTGCCGAACCGCCAGATAGGTTTTCTGCATCTCTTTTCCGGCTGACTGCTTACTTAAGGCTGCCGCAGCCTTCGGATTTAACGCAAATACCACCAGTCCCTCCACCGGCTGATCCAGCCGATGAATCAGTCCCAGATAGGGCGCGCCGCCCTTTGGATTCTTCTTATATAAGTAATTTTTCAGCAGGCTCTCACAGTCCTTCGCTCCCACCCGCGCGCTCTGCACCGGCACCCCGGCAGGCTTGCGAATAACCAGCACATCCTTGTCCTCGTAAATGATTTCCAGTTCTTTCATATGCTCTCCGTTTTGTAGATAGAAAAAGATTGCCCTCCCGCTTCCGCGCTGAAGGGCAATCTCATTATAACGTTATTTTTCCCCTATCGTCAATGCTTTAAAACCGTCTCCGTGTACTTCATTTGACTCCCAGATAATCATAAAGGATTCCGGATCCAGCCTTTTTACCTGCTGCGTAATCTCAAACATCTGTTTATTATTGCAGACGCAGAGTACCGCATATTTTTTCTCCTGCCGGTATCCGCCCATGACTGGAATAATCGTAGAGCCTCTGTGGCAGCAATCCTCGATTCCATCCGAAATCTTTTTACCATCCTTTGTAATAATCATGGTCATTTTTCCGGCATTTCTTCCGTACATGGTCTTATTGATCACTGCTCCTGCCAGATAATTGATAATCAATCCGTAGATAACGCCTTCTGTATCCCCGAAAATCAGCCAGGTAACGCCAATGACGCTGACTGCGAAAAGGAAGGTAATATTGCCCAAAGGCAGATACGGCTTCTTCGCCTTTAATGCCATAATCAGGAAGTCCGCGCCACCGGTCGAGGAATTCTGCATATAAATCAGCGCGTATCCTACCCCGCCCAAAACGCCGGTGCAAATCGCAGCCAGCATCCGATTTCCCGTAAAAACAGGAAGCAGAGGAGCCACGTAGTCCATCAGCAACGAGGAAATTACCATGCAGCGCACAGACCGCAGAAAAAAACCTTTTCCCAGCATTCGAAAGCAGAGAATCACCACCGGAATATTTAAAAGCACATTGGACAAACCCAGTGGAATCCGGAACAACCGATACAGAATCAATGCGATTCCGGAGAAACCGGTCATGGGAAATTCCGCGGCCGCCGCAAAATTATAAATACTCACGGCGACCAGCAGACTTCCCAGCACCTCCAGAAAAAAGGATTCCCAATTCAGCTTTTTCCCAAACATATCCTTATTTCAGCTCCGGCCAATATCCTTTATTAGCTTCAATCAGTTCATCCAGAATCTGCTTTGCCACAGTAGCGCTGGGTACGGTTTTGGATAAGGTCAGTGCCTGCCACAGCTTATGATAGGAGCCGGTAATCCATGCGTCTACGACCAGTTTTTCCACCGATACCTGCTGCTCCATCAGTCCCTTCTGGAACTGGGGAATCTCACCCATGGCCAGCGGCTCGATACCGTTCTTTCCCACCAGACAGGGCACTTCCACCATGGCTGTCGGATCAAAGTTTGCAATAGCTCCCTTATTTTCCGTAATCAGCAGCATTCTTTCATGGGTATTATTGGCAATTCCGGTTGCCAGATCCACAATGAAGGTTGCGTGATTATCCACATCAAACAAATCATCATGGCAGTGGCCGTCCTCCGCCACCTTCCGGCATGCTGTAAATACATCCTTTTCACGGCCATCCATAACCTCGTTCGTACGGGTATAATTCTTATCCGAATGCTTTACCACATAATCCTGGAACAGATAATATTTCAGATAGGTATTCGGCAGATACGCATCATCCAATTCCAGAATATCCCGGGCCTTCTGATAAGTTGCGTGCCAGCTGTCACGCTTCGGGTCTGTATACAGAGATTCATCTTCCACGTAGCCGTACTTCCGCACATGCTCTTTCAGACGGGGCATCAGATCGTTTCCTGCCTTATCATGAATCTCCGTCCACCATCCAAAGTGATTCAATCCAAAATACCGCACATCCATCTCTTTTCTGGATTTCAGACCCAGTATAGTCGCCATGTGATTTTCCAGCTCAATAGGCATATCGCAGATATTGATAATTTTGGAATTGGGGCGCAGCCGTCTGGTCGCTTCAGCCACAATCGCCGCCGGGTTAGAGTAGTTCAGCATCCAGGCATTCGGAGAATATTTCTCCATATAGTCCAGATTCTCCAAAATTCCACCAATCGAACGCATGCCGTAAGCGATACCGCCCGGGCCACAAGTTTCCTGTCCAACCACATCGTATTTCAGCGGAATCTTCTCATCCAGCTCGCGCATAGCGTATTTTCCTACACGAATCTGCGCCATGGCAAAGTCGATATCTGTATACGCCTCCTCCGGATTGGTGGATGCCAGGAATTCAATCTCCGGTGCTTTCTCGTGGATAATGATTTCGCATGCTCTGGCAATCACTTCCTGACGCTCCGGATCATTGTCATAAAGCTTGATTTTCCGTAACGGGAAACGATCCAGCTGACTTAACAGCATCAGAACCATACCCGGCGTATACGTACTTCCGCCGCCTACAATCAATACAGAATATTTTTTCATAATATATTTCCTCCTATTTCTTTAATTGCTTTCTGACAGATTCTTTAATAATACCTACGGTCGTTCCGTAAATAATCTGAATGTTCCGATCATCAATGACGCGAATGGCTGTGCAACCCGTTTTATTCAGCATCTCCTTGTCAACAAGGGAACCATCTTTTAATACCACACGCAGACGGGACATACAGGAATCTACCTCCTCAATATTGTCCTTGCCGCCCAGACCCTTGATGATAGTCAGTGCTTTCAGCGTTTTCGGGTCCGTCGCTGCATCCACGCTGCTACCTTCCTCTGAATCATTCGCCTCCTGCAGTGCTTCCAGAGATGCGTCATAATCACCTCCGCGCCCCGGAGTCTTCACGTTGAATTTCAGGATAAACCAGCGGAAAATTGCATAGTTGGCAATAAATTCGCCAATGGTTACAAAAACACATACCCACCAGTGAGAGTCTGAACGTAAAAGTCCAAATACAACAAATTCAATGATTCCGGAACCGTAACCAATCTGATTTCCGAATAGATACATAAATACCCAGCTTAATCCATAAAGAACTGCATAAATCACATACAGAACCGGAGCCGTAAACAGGAAGATAAATTCCAGCGGTTCTGAGATACCTGCAATCATGGCTGTGGTCACACCTGCCAGAATCAGCGGTTTTACTGCTTTTTTCTTATCCGCGTCCGCACACTGGTAAATTGCAAGTCCGATAGCCGGAAGTGCGCCCAGCATCATCGGAATCTGCGGTCCATAGGAGAATTTCACCATTTCACGCAGAGTGGTATTCAATGGAAGTCCCTCTGCCAGATACTGCATGAAGGCCGGTCTCTGACCCTCTACAATACCGGAAGCAAACTCAAATATACCGGACACAGAAGTATCACGTACAACAGAAATCCAGATCTGATGGAGACCGGTGGGAATCAACAGTCGCTCTACAAAACCGTACAGCCACAGGCCAAAGACGCCCATCTGATTCAGAATGGTTGCCAGTCCATTGATACCGCGGGAAATAAACACCCATACGAAGGGGAACAGATTTCCCAGAATCATAAAGCTGAACACACTGATAATCGGCACAAACCGTACTCCCTGAAAGAAGGAGAACGCCATCGGGAATTTTACCGTATGGAATTTTTTGTGCAGCACACTGGTCAGAATACCTACCAGAATACCTCCCAGCATACCGGCATTTACGGTACTGATACCCAGCACTGTGGTCAGACCATTGCCCGGGAACATGGCTGCGATATTCGGAAAATTATCCACCAGCATTCCCATTCCCGTCAGAAATGACAGATATCCTACAAAGCCCGCGAAGGCTGCGTATTCCTTATCCTCATCCACCAGCGCAAAGGGCAATGCCACTGCGTACAGCGCCGCGAAATTGCTGACTACGATGCTTCCCATCTGAAGCAGTACCTTAAAGATGTACTGAACCATGGTGTTGCCCAAAAAGGGAGCTGCCGCAATAATATCCCCCGATGTAAAAAACGATGCGACTCCCATTAACAGTGACGCTGACGCAATCAGCGACAGCGGCGTCAGAAATGCTTTTGACAATTTCTGAAAAAATACCATTGTATTTCCTTTCTTCATACCTTTCCCTCCTGATAAACAAAAAGACCTTCTGTCCTGAAACATACAGCCTGAATCCCTGTATTTTCAAGATAGACGGTCTTGCCTCCTGTGAGTAACAATCCTACTGGCCTCTGATCCGAAGAATATGCATAGCCAGATAGGCCGCTTCCTCTTCTGATATGTCATAATCAAAGGTCTCACTTATGAAATTTTTAATTTTTTCAATTATCTCTTCCAGCTTTGGCTCCCTGGCCAACAGCCCCGGATACAGGCCCTCCATAATGCCAAACTGAACCTGTTCCTGATTAAAAATACGTCTTGCCAAAAATTTCAAATGCGTAAGAAATCTACTGTACTCAAAGTCATCCTCCCGGCAGTGAATTCCCATCTCCGCTTCCAGAATTTGCAGAATTCCGTTGGTCAGCACCAGAATATTGTTCACATCTACAGATGGTTCTCCCATTCTGGTATTCACAATATGCAACGCGAAATACCCCGCCTCATCCTCCGGAAGCGAAATCCCCATTTCCTTTTCTACCAGCTGTTTCCCGTACCTTCCAATCTGATATTCCCTGTTATACAGGAGTTTAATCTCCTGCAGCATCAGATTGGGCAACGGCTCCTGCTTTTTCTGTCGTTCCACCGCAAAGGAAATATGATCCGCCAACGCAAATACAAACTGCGGACTCAACGTGCATGCAAGCTCCTTTTCCGCATATTCCTGTATCTGTTCCACCAGCTTAAAAACACCCGGTTCAATATGCCGGAAAATCTGCTCGTATTTCTGGAAAAACCGATCCCGTATCTGGTATACCTTTTCTATCTTCTTAACCTCTACCGTATCTCCCGGTTTCTTCTGAAATCCGATTCCAGAGCCCATTAGAATAATTTCTTTTTTATTTGCGACTGTCGCAACGGTATTATTGTTAATGACTCTTGTAATTTTCATGCTCTTCCCCTCTTACGCAACTTAAAATGCAAGCACCGCGCTTTTTCCTGCACATACCTCCCCTTTTTTTAAATATTGCAGGGATCCATAGCTTTCGACCTCCGGCACCAGTACCATGGTTACCAGATTGTATCCCTTCTTATAGAGGGCTTCCCGATCCACCAGCACTGCCGGCGTACCGGCTTTCACTGGCTGATGCGCTTTTACCTGCACCTGAAATCCTTCCCCCTTTTCATTCACTGTGTCGATCCCGATGTGAACCAGAATCTCCGGTCCATCCGGAACTCTGACTCCGAAGGCATGACCTGTCTCCATTACAAAGCTTATCTCACCGTCCACAGGAACTACTATCTGATCTTTTTCCGGAATCACTGCTATGCCGTCACCGACCAGTTTTTCCGAAAAGACACCGTCGCCGACTTCTTCCAGGGAAATCGCCCGACCATCTACCGGAGCGTAAATCTCCGTTTGTTGTTTCTTTTTCTTTAAAAATCCAAACATAGAACCTCCGGGTTATCATTGTCTAAAAACAAAAATGGCATGAGTGAAAAATCACTCATGCCTGCAATTCAGTAACACGTGTTATTGAGCATAATATACAACAGTCCCCCGCTTTTGTCAAGTTGTTTTTTTACATTTTACTCTTTTATATTTTGTCAATAGTTTTGCGACAAGTTTTTGAAAATTATTATGCCGTGATTTTTTCTAACTCTTCTTTAAATAATTCTTCTGATGTTTTGAAACCAAAAATACCCCGTGGGTATGTGTTTATCCAATTTTCTATAAATTCAATGTCCCTATCTTGCTTTTCGTCAAAATCTTCCCCTTTAGGGATATGGCGGCGGATTAGCTTGTTGGTGTTCTCGTTGGTCCCTCTCTCCCAACTACTGTATGGGTGGCAGTAGAATAGATATGTGCGTTTCTCCCCTGGTGTCAATGCTGAACGCTCCATGCCCTTACAATCCGAAAACTCCACGCCGTTATCTACTGTGATGCTTCTAAACACCTTAGAAAACATATCTCCCCATTTTCTTTCTAAACGGTCCAGGGCATCCACCACACTTTCCGCCTTTTGGTCTTTCAGTTTAAATATAATCTCGTCCCTGGTCTTTCTCTCTGTTAATACAAGCATACATGATTTTGTAACGCCTTGTTTACCCTTTACGGTGTCCATTTCCCAATGTCCGAATGTTTCACGGGTTGCCACTTCATCCGGGCGGTTCTCTATGCTCTCCCCGGCTGCTGCCCTCTTCTGTACCTGGACTTTCTTGTTTTTCTTTTTCTTCTTACCCTTAACGGGTAAATGCTTGTTGGTAAGTTTAAGGAATATGCCGTTATCAATATAGCGGTATAGGGTTCTTACGCTTATAGTGGTGCTAAATTCTATTCCGCTTGTTGCTACTGCTGCCAATGCTGCTTCCGGGCTATATTTATTTTCTACAATCTTATTTTCTATGTATTCCGCCAATTTAATATCATTGCCTATTTTAATATTTCTGCCTTTGCCCTGGGCGTTCCAATCATGGGTCTGCTGCCCCTTATCACTACTATAACGCACCTCTTCCGTATAGTCTGAATTTCTATGTACATACTCGCCCCGTTTCATTTCTCTGTAAATAGTGCTTCTGTGAACGTGCAAATAATCCGCAACCTCTTGTACGGAATGACCTTTGTTAAGTAGTGTTTCCATTGATATTCTATCATTTTGGCTTAACTGTTTGTATTTTCTACCCATAAAAATAACCCCCTTGATACGGCAATAGGGACAACCCGGAATAATCCGTTGTTGTCCCCGTCTGTTTCCTATGTTCCTTTACTTATTCTGTGATTTCTTCTTTATAGGTTATTTCAATGGTAATACTAAATGGTGTTTCTGTGTCTAATACGGTATATTCATCATCCCATTCCTTTATCATTTTATATTTTCCGCCGGACACCTCAACCCATATATTTTCTATATTGCCTTTTTTTAAAAGATTTTTTACTCTACTTATGCCGCCCTTTTTTATATCTCCAATGTGGGTATTACGCACAAATACTTGTAGTTGCTCCGCCCCCCCTCACAAGATATAGTGGTTATTGTAGCTTTTTCGTTTATTTCATATTGAAATACTTTTTCATTTTCTTGTTTTTCATCTATAAAATCCCGGTCTTTCATTTTGTAATCTTCGTTTTCATCCACAAGGTCCATAATATCTTCCATGTGGTCTTTTACATTGTCCAGGATAAACCGTTGGTTTTTTATAATATACCTCGGCTTTTTTTCTTCCGGCATCTGTACGGGCTGCGGTTGTACTGCTGCCGTGTTCTTTTTAGAAAATAGGTTACTAAATAATCCCATGTTGTGTTCCCTCGCTTTCTTCCGTGTTACTCTTCTGTTTCTGTTACTGCTTCCATTGCTTCCATTTTTTCTTTTACTGCTGAATACACAAACTCATTTACACTTGTCCCTACTGCTGCCGCTTTTTCCTTTATTACTGCTTTTTCTCCCTTTGGCACAAGTAATTCCATGCGGTCATAGGTTTTCTTTTTATATTCGTTCTGATATTTCGTCTGGTCGAACTCTTTTTTTATTTTTGGCATTTACGCCCTCTTCCTTTCTCTTGCCAAATGGTGTATAATACTTTTTACAGTTTAGGGCGGCTTTGGCAAGTCCACCGCCCTTTCTGTTTCCCTAAAGCCTTACTTATTAAGTAGGGCTTTTACTCTTTCTTTGGCTTCTGCCAGGTCTTTACACTCGTTTAATATTTCAAGTATTTTCCTGGTCTGATTTTCTTCTGCCGTTTCTTTAAGTAACTCGCCTACGTTCATATCCTCGTCCATGAAGTTCTCCTTTCTATGCTTGCCCATTACTCATTAAGTTTGTGTATCTCCCTTAACTGTCTTTATTATATAACATATTCCGTACTATGTCAATACATATTCCGTACTATTTTAAATTTATTTTTATGTGCAATAAGCCCGGCGGAATGTGCCAGGCTTAAAAGTGCGTGTATTTACCATTGATAAAATCACAGAAACAACGGGTTTCAATATATAGTTGCATCATATAGGCGTTTTGGGTTTCCGGGCATTGGTCTAAACGATTGTGTATATAAGCAATGCACCCTTGCCCGGTGTATTCCTCATTGCTTCCCCGTTTCACATTAAAACGTGGGTCAAAACTTGTCAGACAGTACCGCAACGCCTATTGTTGCAACCCCTCAACGGTTTATAGTGGCTTGGGACACTCGCACCCGTTCACGGTGTGGCCGTTTTAGTTGTCGGGCGGCTATTCTTCCGCCCTATTCTTTATTTTATTAAATTCTTTTAGAAATTCCTCAATAACCCAATCTTTTTCTAAACTTTCCGTTTCTGCTAATCTCTTGCAACTCCACAATGCCATTTCCGCTTCCTCTTTAACCTTTTCCCTTGCATCTTTCAACCACTTTTCCATATTGTCTTTCCTTTCCGCTGGGAACTTTTCCCCGGCTTAATGCTTATAGTGCAGTTTCGATAAACTCAACCGCTGCCTTTATGGTTTTGAATGTGTGGAACTCTCTAAAGCCTTTCCCTTCTCTTACTGATACATGGTAAGCACCACGGCTTCCGGTCATTCTTGTTATATCATATCCCTTTACTGTTTTTACTACTTCCCACATTTTCTTTTCCTCACTTTCTTTGTGTTCCTCTCTTAACTGTCTTTATTATATTACATATTCCGTACTATGTCAATACATATTCCGTACTATTTTAAAAATCTTTTAAAATAAAGAAAAAGCACACTTTTTAAAGGTGTGCTTTTAGTTCCGTGATATACATTATTTCCTTGCTCTTTTGGTAGCCAAATTCCTAAAGGCGGCGTTGCTTATGCTGCTGCTAAATTGGCGGCGTTTACTGCTGCCGTCACGGTGTTACCGATACCAATAACAATTCTGTCATTCTTAACCTCGATAACATCATATTTACTGTACCAACACTTAAACATATTGCCGTAGTAATCGTAAGCATTGATAACCTTTACTTTCTGCCCTACCTTGAAGCCGTGGGCGTTTTCTGTTTCTTCCTGGGTCGGAATGTCGGTTGGTACTTCTGCATCCGCCGGGGCTTCTGCAATCTCTTCATCCTTTGCAATGTTGGCGGCGTTTACTGCTGCCGTCACGGTGTTACCGATACCGATAACAACACGGTCCCCGTTTACCTGGATAACATCATATTCATCATAGTAGGTTGCGAAACGCACCCCGTTGTATGTGATGTTGTCAATCACTCTTACCTTGTCCCCCACCTTATAACCGTGGGTTTCCTTGTTCGCCGGTCCCTGGTTCTCTCCGTCCCATGTATCATACTGTGTAAGGTTGTAAGAATTGATGATGTTCATTACATTCTTGATGTATGTAGGACTTGTTGCATATCCGCCGTTTTTGATTGCGGTAATGGCACTTTCGGCGTTTCCGTTGTTTACTGCTCCGGCATAACGGGAACTTCCGCAAATCAGATTGTAATAATCCGCCACGCTCTCTTCCAGGCTATCATAAGCACGGAAAGCGGCGGTAATCTGCGTGTAGGTCTTACCGTCATAGCACTCGTTTGTTTTACTACTGTAAACCTTACCTTTCCAACTGCTGCCGGCCTTAATGCCAAAAAACGCATTGGCTTTTGTCATAAGCCCGGACGTTCCCCACCCGGTTTCTAATGCGGCCTGTGCGATACATACGGACGGTAAAACCCATTTATCACGGGTTAAATATTCTTTTCTTGCGATTGCTGCCAATTTCGCAATAAAGGTGTTTACCTGGTCTTTTGTTGCCATGTCTTATTCCTCGCTTTCTTCTTTTTCTTCCGCTTTCGCTGCGTTCTTGTCCCTTAACTGCAAAAGCACATCTTTTAACTGCTGCGGTATGTTGATAAATTCCGCCGCATTTTCCAAAATGGAAAGTGCTTCATTGCAGATAAAGAAAACAATAACAATTTCCCTTAATGGTATTGTGTCCCCGGTCATTCTCTGCACGTTGTAGGCAACTGCGATAACCACAAATACCATGATTTTTTTTACAATCCCCTTAAATCCGATTGCACTTGAAAGTTCTTTTTTATAGACTGCTTTCAAAATGCCCGTGAAATAATCCAGGATAGCAAAAAGCAATATTGTGTATAACATCACATCCCAACCGCCGAACAACGAAACGATAAAACCGCCAACCAATCCGACAATCACGGAAATAAAGTTAAACATTTTCTCCATTGTTCCATGCTCCTTTCCTTGTTTTTTACAAGTAAATCATATAATGGAACGGCTTTTTATTCTGACCCTTTTTACGCCGTTGCTTCCAGGCGTTCCCATTCATAGAATAACAATTCGTATTCAACCGCCTTTGCAATGTGGTATGTGTCGGCGTGTCCTAAATGTCCCTTTTTGCTTTCATACTTCCGGTTAAATTCTTCCGGCGGCAATTCGCCCAACTCATACGCCTTTACATCTTGCTTTAACTTTCTGATAGATGATTTTCTTACTTTCTTGTGGTCTGCATAGTGGATATATCCGCAAAAATCTATGCCATTCCCGGCGTATAGGATTGTGCTTTTAGGGTTAATATGCAAAAGCATTTCATTTTCCAAAAATTCTTCTATTCTCTTAACCCATTCTTTTAACTGCTCCAAATCATCCGATAGGATAATAAAATCATCCATGTACCGCACAAAATACGGAATATGTAAAACGTGCTTGCAAAATTTATCTAACTTATTGCCGTACACATTCGCAAATAACTGACTTGTGAGGTTTCCAACGGGTATTCCCACGCCGTCCGGCAATATGCCGTTGTGGTCTATAATATCATCCATTAACATAAGGGCTTTCTTATCCCCTATATAGCGGCGGTTTTCATCCTTTAATTTGTCATGCGGTATAGATGCAAAATACTTTGATATATCCCCTTTAAAGGCATACATCCTTAACCCTTGCTTTACCTCTGTTTCATACATCCATTGATACAATGTATCACTTGCGGCGTGCATCCCCTTACCGCTCCGGCAAGCGTAAGAATGGTAATAAAATCCGTTTTCAAATACGGGTTGAATAGCGTTACAAATCATGTGTTGCACCACTCTATCATAGAACGGCAACGCCATAATAAGCCGTTCTTTTGGCTCAAACACCTTAAATATCTTATATTCCCCTTGTCTATATGTTAAATTCTGTATTTCCTCGGTTGCTCTTAAAAGTTCCTCTTCCTTAACCATAGAAAAAGCCAATACCTCATTCGTGTACCGCTTGCACCTTGCCGCCTGGTGGAATGAAGTATTGGCATTTTCAAAGGTCCCCATTTTCTCATGTAGTCCCTTTACTGTTTTCATTTAATCCCTACCAATTTTCAAATATTCTATTTTACTAAAAGGTGGTTTGCTTTGTTAGTTTGTCCGGTATCGCACCGGAACGGGCAAACCGTCTGACTTACTTAAAATGTAAATCTTTGCTAGTGGCCGCTTGGGCTTCTATGTCTATAAAATTGTAAAGTCACACACGCACCGCACACCAATGTTCGTGTTCACGTTCCACGGGTAATTGTTGCAATTGACGGCACGGCTACCGCAATGCACGCCGTTGTTCCAATTGCCGCCGCCAATGAGGGCGTGCAAGGCTCGGAAAGTTCCGTGAACTGGCCCGGTGCATATTAACAGTTTCCCCAAAATAAAATTGGCAATGCCAACATTATTTCCAATTTCCATTCTTTACGGCTTCGATTATTCCGCCAATGATACATCCTAATTCTGTCATTTTCTTACTCAATACTTCGTATCTGTGTTTGCTCATTGCCGGATATTCCAAATCGTAGGAAAGCCGTATGAGGGTTTTGATAAACTGCAACTCTACATCTGCGTTATATATATGGCTCTTTGTCCCGGTCTTTCTAAATCTGATTACTGATTTAAGCATTTCAAAAACCGCCGTTTTAATTTGGCTCTGCAATGCGAATTTCTCAAATTTCGGAAACTGTGACAATATGGGATAAAGGTATAAAAGAAAATCATAGGTCTTTTGATACGCTTTCATGCTCTCCATATACGCATCCGCTTGATTGCTTTTCTTGTTCTCTGCCATGTTTTTATCCTCGGTTTATATATTTTTCTATGGGGTGGGCTTTCGCCCACCCTGGCAGATTACAGACTGTCACACACGCACCGCACACCAATGCCCGTGCCCACGTTCCACGGGTAAAAGCTGCAAGCGACGGCACGGCTACCGCAATGCACGCCGTCGACCCAACCGCCGCCGCCAACGAGGGCGTGCAAGGCTGTTTGTGACGGCATATAAATTTGACCGTAGCCGGACATAACATTGTACCAATTCCAGGATGCAGCGGTTGGGTCTAAACACAACTCGTTAATCCATTCCCACACGTTCCCGGCAATGTCCATAATGTTTTTTACAGAAATTGCATTTTTGATTTTTCCAACGGCGGTTCTTGCAGTGTTGGTTGTTGCGGTCCAACCGTTTGTATTGCTGCCGTCTAATCCCTGGGGGCTTCCCTCTGCTGCAATTAACCACTCTGCAAGGTCCGGTAAACGCTTTCCGACACGGGCAGCCTTTTCATTGGCAATATACCAATTTAAACCCTCTGTACCCGTAATAGGCGTTGCATTATATACAGATTGTAAGCCGTTCGCCCCATCATCTGATGCAAGGTAAATATCAGCCCACAAACCATTCCCCAGGTATGCCATACCGGACGGGTCGCACTTCGGACGGTGTAAGGCGGTCCATACAGAGTTAGGGGCAATGTCCTCACGCACGTTACTTTCCCAACCGCTACCACGCACACTTCCACTTGTATTTACTTCTCTGCCGTATTCATCCACATTTCTAACAAAGCCATAATGGAAACCGCCAATTTTACGGGTGTTTGTATCGTCCCATTCCACGCCGTCCGGGAATGTGGAATTTTCAGAGATTAAATAAACCTCGTTTGAACTGTCCTTGCCATTGTTGCATAAGTAAATGTAATAATCTTTGCCGTGTGCAAAGCTGCTTGCACCGTCCAGGTTGGCGGCGGAAAGCGTTGTTTCTTCGGTCTGAAAAATGGCATCCCCTACCGCAATAACTGCCCCGGCAAGCACGGTTAATTGTCCGGCTGCGGAATACTGTATAAACGCCTTTTCACTCGCTACAATGTCCGATACGGCGGCCATTTTAGCAACTGTGATTTTCGCCCTCTCGTCCGTCATATTCTCGTCATAAACAAATAATCTTCCCATTATGCTAATTCTCCTTTCATCTGCTCCACTTCCTCTTCTGTAATTCCCAGGCGGTCATAAAATGTAACCTCTGCCGGAATACCGATTGTAGCCGCATCCGCCGCAATAGCCTTTGAAAGTGTCAAAATTGTGTGCTTGGTCTGATTGTTATTTGTGGTTGTTTCGGCATCTGCTGCCGCCGTTCCCTCTGCTGCTGCCGCTTCCTGGTCTGCTTCTGCTGCCTTTTCAACCTCGATATGCTCCACGGTCTTAACGGTTGCGGTCACGTTCCCGGCTTTTACCTTGTCCCCCTCTGTAACCTCGTTTACAAACATAAGGGTAACGCCCTTTCTGTCCTCGGTTTTCTCCAGGATAGGGCAAAATATGAAATTCTGATTTTCCAACTTCTCAACTGCTGCCAACCAATCTTCTTTCTTCAATCTGCCTTTCTTTACAAGTTTGTAAGTGTTGACTAAATCCGCCTTTGTCTTAATTACTTTTGGAAATCCTACCATTGTTTAATCCTCTCTTTCTTTTTATTGTGCAATAAATGAACCAATATAATTTCCGATATAGCCCAGGTTTGAACCCTCACGCAATGTAATATTCTGCGTTGTCATAAGATTATCGTTTGTAACCTTAAAGGCTTTCGGTGTAACCATAACGCTTTCCAAATCCGCTTCCACGGTGTATTCTCCGGCTTCCGTGACATAAAAGCCCATTTGGCTTTTTGTAACTGTAACCGTCTGCATGGTCCCCGTGGTCTTATTCGTAAGTTTTACCGTTACCGGGCTTGTAATCTGCTCCAATGTGCTAATGATGTAAACCTTAAAGGCAATGTTGTAAACCTTTTCTTTTACATCATCAATCTGTAATTGCAGTTTCCCGGCAATGTCCCCGGAAAGTTCCGTTTGCTTCTCTTTAAACCACTTATTCCATTGTGCTTCCTGGTCCGTCATAAACGCTTGTGTCATTTCTGCGTATTCTTCAATAAAATTTGCATGGTCTTGTTCCATGCTCTTTTTTTCCAGGGCGAACCATGCGTTAAATTGCTTTGTGAACTGTGAAAAATCAAAGTCCTCAAACTGTGATGCAATGAAACCGCACAATCCCGTGTCTGCCCTGGTGTCTGTAATATCACTTTGGGATATTGCCACCGCTCCGGCTGCCACATAAATTTCCGCTAAACATTTTTCCTGGATTGTGTCATTGTTCGTAAGTTCCGGCGGCTGCGGATTGCTTGAATATGCCCCCTCTAAAATAAAAATGCTTGGTTTTCGCTCTGTTTCATCATTCCGCAATATTACACGGTCAATTCTTGGCAATGTACCGTTTGAACCGCTCACGGGCAATTCTAGGACGGTTGTATTATGGATTGTGTGCAAGTTGATGTATGCGTACCCGGTACGGCTTCCGCCGTCCACCTTTACCGCCATACTTTCCCCGTCTGCGGTTACTTGCAAATGTCCATACGCCACACCCTCTTTATAGAACGGGGCTTTGTCCTCGTTCATATCCTGGCCGTTGTATAAGCGGTCTTTATTTACGGAATTGTAAAAAAATCCTCTTACTGCCATTTGCTTTTCCTCTCCTTTCCTAATTGTCCCAATTTATGGTTGTGGGTAGGGCATCCCCAAAAGTAGGAACAACATACATTCCGCCGTATTCGTAAACCTCGCAAAGTTCCGTAATGCGTAAATTTAATACCTTGTTCCACTTCGCCTTTTCTACTGTCACAATGTCCCCTAAATCGTAATCCGTGCCATAGATAAAATTAACCTCGGCTTCCACTTCGGCTTCTATGTTCTCAATCACGGCGTTTTCCGCTTTGTACTGCTCCCCCCGGATGCGTAACGCTTCCAGGTATTCTGCATTGGTCGAAAAATCATCTTTGTTTATGTCTTTGGCATCCAAAAACTCTTCCCGTAAATCAAACCCCGTTCCGCCGCCTACCGTTACATAAATACGGTCCGCACCGTCCCCGGCCCCACCTACAACAATCTTTGTTTTGGCGGTTTCGTCTGAATAGGTATGTTTTGCACGGTTTAGGTTGTTGTAACTCTCTGAAAAGATTACACGGGGCTTTGTGCCTTGCTTCTTGGTTCTGTCTATGCCTTTATATGTTTCAAAGGTCATTTTCTTACCCTTAAAATCCGGCACTACCCTAAAGCCCAATTCACAATACCGGGCAATCTTAGAAAGATAGGTTAATACATTCTTATAGGTTGCCTGGAATGTTATTTTGGTTGCATCCCCTATTCCTGGGGCTACTTCTAATAACGGTACTGCTGCCATGCGGTTAATCATATAACGCATAGCATCTTCACACGTTCCGTTAAATGTAAACATGGGGCCTGTCAATCTGTCATTGAAATATATAGGCAGAAAATAGCCGTTTCGCACAACCTCATTTACAAGTGTGCTTTCCTCTTCTGTCTGGTCCCCACGGATAACGGCGGCTTCATCTTTGCCCTTTGGTCTTATTACGTTACCCGGCTGCAAAAGTCTTATGTTTTTTTCTGTTGCCGGGGCGTGTAACTCAAACGTGCCGCACTCGTAATATTTTCTATGCCATTGTAAGGATGTATGGTTTTCAATCGTCCCCAGGCGGTACAAATTGCGGTCATATATAATAATTTCCATGCTCTTACACCCCCAAATATGAAATGCGGTAATATACGGACACGGATAAATAGTTAATGCCGCTTTCTGCATTGTATGTAATGGTGTTTGTGCCGTCCTGCAACTGTATAAAATCCCCGTCCTCGTCCAAATACTGATTTATGATTGTTCCGTACATAGAAACAACCGTTTCCCAATCAATCATTCCGTAACGGTCCTTGTGTTCCTCAATTTCTGCCTGGCTCACACCGTCCAAAAGGTATATATTTTTCTTTCCGGTGTGCGTGAAAATAACCACATATTGACCGCTTTGCAATTCAAAATCATTTCCGGCATAACCGACTTTTATATATTTCCCGCTCTCTGAATGGTAAATAGCCGGATTTTTTACAATGCCGTCCGCTCTGAATATTGCAGTTATTCCGATATTGTCCGCACCGTTGTTATTTTCAATTTCCTTTACCAACTCGGCTTCCCGGTGTCCAAATTCCACGCCGTTAATATCAAACCCGTTTTCAAAGTACCAATCTGATACCCAACTTGCCATTACCACTTCCACATCTGACAGGTCCTTAAAATACGGGTCGGTGCAAATAAGGCTAATTGTATAATCCCTTACAACGCCCGTTGTTGCCCCTGGTGTCACGCTTTCCACTCTGTAAGTGATTATTTTTATATCCCCGTCCTCGCTATATTCAAGCGTTCCGGTTCTACCCTTTGGAAACACTCTATACAGTAATTCCCGGTTCTTTCTGTAATCTCCGTCAATCTCTGCGGTTATTACAATGTTTCTTTCCTTTGCCGTGCTTCCCTGGTATGTGCTGCCGTCTGTTGTGGTGTTTTCTGATGTGGTAACATTGCAATCATAACCATATATTCCGTCAAGCCCTAATAGGTGGAATGGGTTATTATCCCAATCCCACCTAAAGGCAATAGAAACATTTTTATCATTTGTACAAGTAACTGTAATATCTGCCATAATTTACCCCCTCTGCATTGCAATAACCATTGCACGGGTCTGTATTCTCGTTTGTCTTGCTACTTCATAAGGGGATAAGGCTTTAGGACTTGTAATATTGATTTCCTGGTGGAAACCTCTATTGTTGCCCTTTAGGTTGTCTGCTGCCGTGTTTACCGCTGAACCCGTAAGCGGTGTTACAACTGCCTTTCCGTTTACCATGCTTAAAAGTTCCGGTCCGGCTTCTGCTACCATTGCCGTACCCTCTCTTAATACACCGCCTTTTGCAAGTCTCGGAAGTGAAAGCGTATCAATTTTTGAAAGCGAAACGCCCGGTATCTCATTGATAATTCCAATTACTCCGTTAATCATTCCGATAAACTTATTTACAACGCCCTCTATTGTTGATAAGCAACTGTTGATTGCTGATTTAAAAGCATCCCCAACCGCTGAACCGATAGCCACACCAACATTTACGAAACAACCTTTAATTTTCTCCCATAAATCAGAGAAAAAAGAAGTTACATTGGCAAATGCGTTTTTTATGTTTGTCCATGCGTTATCAAACTGTGTTTTAAACCATGCCGGAACGGATGCAAGGGCGGTTTTTATCTCCGTCCACCTCGCCCCAAACCATGAACCAATTGCAGCGAATACGTTTGTTACATTGGTGTATGCGTTTGTGAACATAGTTAAAAACCATGTGGCTACTGCTGCAAGGGCGGTTTTTATGTCGTTCCACCTGGCGGCGAACCATGAACCGATTGCAGCGAATACGTTTGTTACATTCGTATAGGCATTTGTAAACATGGTAAGAAACCACGTTGCCACGGTCGCAAGGGCGGTTTTTATGTCGTTCCACCTGGCGGCGAACCATGAACCGATTGCAGAAAAAATTGTGGTTATTGCGTTCCATGCTTCCGTAAATCGGTCACTGAACCACTGACCCACGCCCTGGAATACGGCAACAATGCTATTCCAAATATTGGTAAATAATGTTTTTACATTTACGCCGAACCCCTCTAAAAATCCGATTATGAAATTTATAACCGCCTGGATGATGTTTTTTACAAACGATATTGCACTATTAAACGCACCTTGCAGATACGAAAAGAAACCGTCAAAATCTCCATGTAATAACGCTATAATGGCATTTATGATATTGGTAACAAAATCAATCACATTTTGGATTGCTGCAATTATCGGTGCTGCTGCATTGATAACCCCATTTACAATACTTGCTATGTATGTAAGAACAAATTCAAATACGGGTTTTAATGCAGCCATGAGGTTAATAAACGCTTGCTTTAGGCTCTCCAAAAGCGGTTGTATGGTTGTCCACATCTGCGAAAAGGCATCCTTTACCTTTCCTATGGTCCCGTCCACTTTCTCTTTAAATTCATCATTCGTTTTATATAAAGCAATGAACCCGGCGGCAAGTGCCGCTATAATAGCAATCACTATTCCAACCGGTCCCGTGAGTGCTGATAAAACACCACTCATTCCGCCTATTTTGCTTGTTAATCCCGTTACGGTTTTTATTACCCCGGATATTCCCGTTGACATTTTCCCAAATATGATTAAAGCCGGGCCGATAGCCGCAACAATCATTCCGATTTTTACAATCATCTGCTTTGTGTTGTCGTCCAGGTTTTTAAACCATGTTGTAAACTCTTTTACCTTATTCACAACCTTATCAATTGTTGGCTGCAATGTGGTTAAAATGGAACTTCCCAGGTCTGCCCCGGCAAGTTTCAAATTGTTCATTGCTACGGCTGCATCATCCCACGGGTCTAATGTGGTTTCAAATGTGTCACTTACCACATCCCCATAGTCTGATAAAGCACCGCTTAAATCGTCTACGGATAAACGCCCCTCACGGATTGCCTGGGTCATTTCCGCCGCACCTTTCTTTCCGAAAAGGTCGGATGCAATGGTTAAGGCTTCCGTTTCTGTCTTTGCGTTTTTAATGCTATCTATTGTTTCGGTCAATGCTTCGTCTGCACTCTTGCCGTCTGCCGTTGCGTTCTGAACCGCTTTTTTCATTCCGGCAAGTGCGGTTGAAACATCAACGCCGCTTGCTTCCATTTGTGCAAGCAAATTAACGGATGATGTTAAATCAAGCCCCATTTCTTTAAGGCTTGCACCGTTGGTTGTAAGTGCGGTTTCCAATGTTTCCATTGAAATACCCGTGTCCTGGCCCGCTTTTGTCATAAGCCCCAACACATTTTTTGTCTGTGAGGCATCAACGCCGAATTTTGTCATAATACTGTCCACGCTATCAATAGCCGTGTTTAAATCCGTTCCGTTGATGTTTGCAAATTTAATAAATTCTTTTGAAAGATTTTCTAACTCTGTCCCGGTTGCCCCGAACCTTGTATTTACTTCTCCAACCGCTACGCCCACATCATCCATTGTAGTTGGCATATCTGAAAATACATTGTCCGCTACTGTCGTAAGGCTTTCCAGGGCTTCCCGGGTTGCTCCCGTCTTGGTAATAATGGTGTCATAGCCGTTATCTAATTCCATAGATGCAGCAACCCCGGCTGCTCCTAATGCGGTTATTCCGGCCGTTACGGGCATCATCTTTTCCCCGGCTTTGGTTGCCTTATCCCCTACCGTTCCAAAAGCATCCCCCACCTTTGCAAGCGTTGAATTACTCGCCTTTGCTTGCTCTTCCAGGTTTTTAAGTTCTGCTTCCGTTGCGATTACTTCACGTTTGATTGCCCGGTACTGCTCCTCGGATGCTTCGCCGTTTTTAAACTGCTGCTCCACCTGGGCTTCTGCCGTTTTTAATACATCTAATTTATCTTTGGTTTCGCCTACTGCCTTTGTAAGCAACTGTTGTTTCTGTGCTAAAAGTTCGGTATTCTTGGGGTCTAATTTCAAGCCCTTTTCAACCTCTTTTAACTCATTCTTGGTACTTTTGAGGTCCCCGTTTACACCCTTTAAGGCATTTTGCAACTTGGTTGTATCTCCGCCAATCTCAATAGTAATACCCTTAATGTTGTTAGCCACTTGATTTTCCCCCTTTCTTTCCAAATCTTTCTCTTAATCCCTCACGGTCCGGTTTTGTCTGCTCCATACGGAAGCAATCTTTTAAATATTTCCGTCCCTCTTCAGTCTGTGAATTTTCAAAAATCATTGCTTCCCGTAAGAAGAAAAGGTAAATATCTATTTCCATTTCCTGGACTTCGTAAATATTGATATGGCAATAGTCCATAACCAATTTTTCCGGGCGTGTAAGGATTGTATACGGGATTTCGCCCTTTTTATCCTGGCGTGGATAATAGGGCATTTTTAGTTTGGGTTTGCTTTTAATTCATCCACAAACTCCATGTATGCGTTAAGGATTGCCGTACACTCTTCAATGTCGTAACTCTCTACCTCTTCGGCTGAAACTTTCACATTTCCCATATTGTTGTTTAATACTGCCGCCACAAGGTTATAAATGGTTGATGTATCGGCATCCTCGCCCGTTCCGTTGGCTTCCACATCCTTTATTGCTTCAAAAACGCCCTTTTGCGGCATACGGACAATAATTTTTTTGCCCTTTTCAACCACATTTCCGTTTTCATCCTTTTTATCTTTCAGAGTAAACGGCCAAAAGGTACGTTTAATTTTGTTCATGTTAAATTCTTTTACTGCCATGTTGTGTTCCTCTCTTTCATGCAATAAGGCGGCTCGATTTTTCAACCGGCCGCCCGTTCTTATCGTTGGCCCGTGTTTTGGCTACTCTGTTTTGTCAATATCCTCTGTGTAAAGGATTAAAGTACCCTCTTTGTCCATAGGCTGTGCTTTAAATTCTGCATCAATAACGGTTTCGCTATCCTTTGCAAAGGCAATCGTAAAACCGGCCTGGTTATTACCAACAATCGTTACACGGATATTTCCGTCCTGGGTATCTTTATGGACAAATCGCAAAAGGTATTTCTTACCCGTTGCGTTTCCGATACCGCCAATTTTGACCGTTCTAATTCCCTTTGCCTTATCTTCTGTCACTCTTGCGGTCTGACATAACTTTTCAAGCGTTGTTCCGCACCATGTCATAATTCCGCTTTTAAGGGTGGCTTCCTCTTCCGTAATAATTACTTTGGAAACTTTACCCATATCGTCTTTTGCTTCGTAAAACTCCGGTGCATACTCAATTTCCGCACCGCCCTTAATATGCCCCAGGCGGTTATCTTCTGTTTCAATCACCGCATCATCCGGGATTGCTTCGTTTGTTCCCTGGAAGTCTGTACAATACAAATCTCCGCTACCTAAAACAATGCTTTCTTTGTCCATTCTTATTTCCTCGCTTTTGCAAACATCTTTTCTGTTTCATCCGTTACGCACGCACTCGCTACGATTCCGCTATCAAGAAGAAACTGCAACATCCCGTTGGCTAATGAGTTCGGTGTTATGGTTTCCTCTGCCGGAATTGCTGTTTTAGTTGTTTCTTCCCGTCCTGCTGCTGTCTTGGCTTCTGCTTCCGCTGCTGCCAAAATGCTTTCCGCCGTTGGCTTCTCTTCCGGTTCATTCATTCCGGTAAAGTTCTTGTTTTCTGCTTCCATGTTTTGTTCCTCGCTTTCTTCTGCTGCATAAATGCTTTTTGCTATCTCTTCCGCTATTGCAGTAAATACCGTTGTAGTTACTGCGTTACCAAATTGTTTATATGCCTGGCTATCTGAAACAACTTGTTTCCAATCGTCCATAGGGAACGCTTGTAAAATTCCGTATTCTTTTGGAGTCAACTTTCGCACCCTCAACCGCTTTGTATCAAATATTTTCACTTCCCTTTGCCCCCCCCGGATGTTGTAAGGGTTGGTGCTATTCCATTCACGGAATACACCCGGCGGCATTGGTCTTGGGCCTTTATGTCAAGCATCCCCACCATTTGGCAACCCTGGTTATTTGCTCTTTCCATTGTCTTGTTCCTTTCGCTCTTCTATAACTGCTATCATGTCTTTCTTTCCGGCGTACCCTTTATAATCCCTTGCGGTAAGGCACGGGGAAACATCCGCAATTTTTAAAACATTTCTTCCGCACTTATTGACCGTTACTGTTATGGGAAACTCTGTTGCTCTCTGCCCCCCCTGGATTGATGATAACGTGTTGGTAGTTATGCTTCTTTGTGATGCTTCCGCCCCCCCAACTCGTAATGTTTTACCGCAACCGTTGGGGTCTAAAAGCCCGGTTTCCTCTGCAATGTCCGTAACCACGCTTTCTTCCGTCTGTTCATCTTCCAGGATGATAACGCCGTGTAAATCCTGGGCGGTAAGTGTAAACATTGGCTCGTCCTCTGCCTTTGCCCTCGGTCCGTTCTGCCGCTTGTTGATACGGTCCGGCGTAATGCACGCATGGCACTTTCCCATTTTCTCTAATTTCTCCATTGCCTGGGCTATAATGGTTTGTGCCTTTTCGTCCGGCAAGTAATATTTTTCCGGCACATCTTTTTCCAGGTAATCCGATAATTTCGGTACAAATTCGTGTTGCTCTTTTGGAAATGTAAATGATAGGTTCTTTTTGTTCCTGGTCCCTACTACTGCGTAACGGTCCCGGTTCTGTGGCACGTTCCAATATTTGGAATTAAACATTTCAATATGTGCCGTGTACCCGTGGCGTTCATATTCAAGGCGTAACACGGGCAAATACGGGCGTAATCCTCGCACGTTCTCCGCAATGATAACGGCCGGCATGGCGTGTTCTCTCTCTCTCTCTGTTTCTTCAAGCAATCGCATCATTTCAAAGAAACATCCGCTACGGCTCGCCGCCTTAAAATTGTTACTGCTGCACTTAGGACAAATGGTGTTGCCCGTGTACTCTTCCGGGTTTATCTCTATTTCCTCGCCGCAATCCTCGCATTTTAAAATCATGCCCCGTTGCTTTCCGGCAACGCTCAAATCCTGGCATGGGAAACCAAACGCCCACACATCCGCTTGTGGGATGTCTGCTTGGTGTAATTCCTTAATGTCTGCTTTCTGTACATGGTCCCCTACGTTTGCCCGGTAGCTCTCCACGGCGTATTTATCAAAGTCCCATGCCCCGGCTATTTCATACCCGGCATTTTTAAATGCAATACCCATTCCGCCGCATCCACAAAAAAAGTCATTAACCTTTAATTTTCTTTTCATCTGCTGCCGCCCGTCCTTTCGTTCATTGCTCTGTATAAGTCCTTTTTATTTGTGTAGACTTCGTTGGTCTGAACTCCGGCGGCATTTAACTTTGCTTTCACTTCTAAAAGTTCTTTTCTAAAAAATCTTTCTCTATCTCCCCTTGGTCGCTCTGTGAAATCAACTATTTTCCCCGGTGTTATAAGCAATCTTAATATTTTGGCGGTCGTTTCCCCGTACTGTCTAAAAACGCCATATTCTATATATGTTTTTTGCCATATAAACAATTTGAACCCCAACGCCTTTTCCACATCTTCAATCTTTTTATCAAGTTCCGGCGTTGTGTAGTGCGGTCTGTAAAACCATTTTGATATATCCATGTTGAGTTCCTTTCTATATTGCTGCCGCCTGGCATTTATAAACTTCTCTGTGCTACTTCTGCCCGGTATGGTGTTCCCCCACGCTTCAATTCGTTATAAATCGTTGCTCTGTGAAACCCAACCGCCTTTGCAATATCTGTAACCTTTGCCCCGGTTCGCTCCATTGCTTCAATCTTCTGTCTGTCGGCGTATGTAATACGCTTATCTCCTTTTTTCACGTTTCCGCCCACCTTTCCTTAAAAATTGGCAAAATAAAAAGTGCTACAAGAGTTTTTTAATTCTCTTGTAGCACTCATATTTTCTATAATAAAAAATCAAGTGCGATAGAGTTATTAACCCTTGTCGCACTTGATTTTACAACTTAGCACATTTTACTCTTTTTTTGTTCTTCCAATCGATTTACCCCAGGAATTCCGACAGCACCTCCTTCAGCACCTGCTCCTCCTGGGGATTCAGATTTTTCACAACGTTTTTTACCGGCTTCTCCGTCTCCTGCTGCGTCTGTTGTTCCTGCTCCTCCCGGGCTTCCTGCTCAAAATTCGGAAAGCTCTCCGCCGCCCGGGCCGACAGATTGCTGCGCAGCAGCTCCCGCTTGGTATCCTTCACCACCGAACGAATCTCCCGCACGTCCGCCCACAGATAAAGCACCACGATCAACAACACGGCCCAGGCCGCTATCATCACGATTCGAAACATCCTGTCCCCTCCCGTTTTTTTACTTCCGTATGCCTTTTCCATACGGAATTTTTTCTATCTTTTATTATAAAAGGCAGGCAGGTAAATAAAAAGAGCGGGCGCTCGTCATTGCCCGACAGGGACTGACAAGCTTCCCGCTTATGTGACTTTCTATTCTCCGGCAGCAAGTTACCGGCAAACGAGAGAACCTATGCTTCGCGAATTTTACTCGCTGCCCGCGTAAACTAAAATAAGAGAAGTACCTGTATCGCACTTCTCTTATCCTCTTTAGATTCTGACCGCCAATCTAGTATACATCCTCCGGGATCCGGGACACGAAGTCTTCTACCAGCTTCACGCTGTGCTCGATGGCCTGTGCCTCAAAGGTGGGGTAATCCATCGTGGCGCTGTCATCTGCCTTATCGGAAATGGCGCGGACGATGACGAAGGGTACCTTGTTCAAATACGCCGCCTGCGCAATGGCTGCGCCTTCCATCTCGGTGCAGTAGCCTTCCGTCCAGGACGCAATCTCATTCTTCACGGAACGCTCCGCAATGAACTGATCGCCCGTGACAACCCGTCCCACGAAGACACGGATATCCGGGTTCACTTCCTCGCAGGCTGCTTTCGCCATGGCGATAAGCTCCGGGTCTGCCGGGAAGCTGATCGTATCCATGCGGGGGATCTCGCCTCTGGCATAACCGAACTGCCGCGCGTCCATATCGTGCTGCAGCGCGTCGGATGATACCACGATATCTCCGATATTAATCTCCGCTTTCAGGGAGCCTGCAATTCCTGTATTGATGAGGTGGCTCACATTGAACGCATCCACCAGAATCTGGGCGCACATGCCTGCATTCACCTTGCCGATACCGCTGCGCACCACGACTACCTCACGGCCATTCAGATGACCCTGATAGAACTCCATGGATGCCTTTTTGACTACTACCTCTATTTCCATTTTCTCTTTTAAGAGAGCAACTTCCTCTTCCATCGCTCCAATAATACCTGTTCTGCCCATAGACGCCTCACTTTCTTTGCTTCTCCGTTCTCTATTTTACCAACACTTGTACGGAATTGCAAGAAAGAATCCTTTTGATACCCGCCGGTCAAAAGAGTCGGCCGGAATTCCTCCGGCCGACTCTTTTCATCACATCACAAAACAACAATCACTGCTTTTTCAAAGTGTGTAGATTTTTTTGATTTTTCAGTTACATTTTTTGGTTCCTTTACTTTTCCATATTCAGTTGTGTATAAATGATTGGTAGATGGTTTGTCCTAACCTGCGCCCGGGTATTGGGAGTGGAGCGCGGGTTAGGATGCGGTGATAACACCAGCACTGGTTGTGGTGGATTCCACGGTGCTTCCTTTTACAGCAGTATGTCCGCCTCTTACACGGTATTTGTAGCCTTTTGTTACGGAAATATTGGTTTTATTTCCATGGCAGGATGTAGTGTTCTCTTCCTGGAAATAGTAGCTGGCAATATTTCCGAAATGGCTGCCGCCGTCAGAACTCTCATCCAGATGAAGGCTTACCTTTACATAATCACAGGTCTTGTACGCAGTTGTTGTTCCTGAGATGCTCAACAACCCTGAACCTGTCCGCTTTATTCCGGTAGTTCCATCACATAAATAAGTTCCTCTTGCGATTCCATACCAGGTGTCAATCGCTTCGTCCTCTGTGTTGACATACTCGTGATATCCCGGCATTTCTTCTGCATGGCTGGTGATGGCTCCTGCATTACAAATTCCTCCTACAAGCAGAAGACTCATCAGCGCCATTGCAATTCTTTTCTTGTGCATATGTTTCCCCTCCTTCATATTGCACTTCATTGGTAGTTACGTTAAGAATACGAATGAGGGGAGCCATATCAGACACTTTCGAAAATAATTCCCATAATAATTTGTTCAAACTCTTCCAAATTCAAGTCTGAGATTACATAATAATATGCATTCCCTTGTTCCAACTGAATTACATAGGAATTCGAATTATCTCCCTTATCAATTTTGAATATTTCTACCTTTTTATTTAAATGAAATATATCTACAGTGTCTACTATTTCGCCATCAGTTTTCTTATCAAATGCAGAATCTTCATTTTGTTTATTCTCATATATTATAAGCATTCCACCTTTATACCGAAACTCCATCTGAGCTTCGCCCATCACATCATCTATATATACCTTTTCCAGAACCATATCCTGAGGTTTATCATTCAGCCTGAGCGCCTGAATCCCCAATCTGTCCTCAATTTCCTGATAGGCATCTTTCTCTGAAATGTCCCTGTCTTCTTCCATCTCTCCATTAATAATCGTTGTATTAAAATCCCCATCCTCACTCCGTTTTTCCACCTTCGGCACGAATAATTTCGCGCCGGTAACGCCTGCACCCATTGCAGCCACCAGGATCGCGGCAGCGGCCACGGTGAGGAGCGTGCGCTTCCGAATCCGGAACGGCTTTTTCGCGGGACCGTTCTCATTTTTACTGATGTTCTTATTCTCTTCCTCGGCTTTAATTCGCCGCATCAGATCGTCGAAGGAATCCTCCGGCATCTCCAGGGCAGCCAGCTCGGGATCCGCTGCTTCATGCTCCTGCAGCCGCTTTTCCAGTTCCTCTGCCTCTTTTTCAAATTCACTGCTTATCCATTCACGGAATTTTTCTTCACTCATATTTCTTTCCTTATCGTAATTCTGATAGTTTTGTGTTTTCCGGTTTCCGTGTGAAATCTATCTGCTCCCCTCTGATTTACAATTGACAGAAGGGATGGAACCTAGCATAATAACCTTAGACAGTTATCTACGGAGGTGTAATTTTGAAACGAATTCTTTTGACCGGCGGCGGAACTGCCGGACATGTAACGCCCAATATCGCGCTGTTGCCGCGGCTTCGCGAGCTCGGCTACGACATTTCCTATATGGGTTCCTACGATGGAATCGAGAAAAAGCTCATTACGGAATTCCAGATTCCTTACTACGGCATCTCTTCCGGTAAGCTGCGCCGGTATTTCGACCTGAAAAACTTCTCGGATCCTTTCAAGGTCCTGAAAGGCTACGGCGAAGCCGTCCGCACCATGAAAAAACTGAAGCCGGATGTGGTATTTTCCAAGGGCGGCTTCGTGTCCGTGCCTGTGGTTCTGGCCGCGAAACACTGTAAAGTTCCCTGTATCATCCACGAATCCGATA
This sequence comes from Candidatus Dorea massiliensis AP6, assembly GCF_964245105.1. Classification (NCBI taxonomy): domain Bacteria; kingdom Bacillati; phylum Bacillota; class Clostridia; order Lachnospirales; family Lachnospiraceae; genus Dorea; species Candidatus Dorea massiliensis. Next base: position 43,991 of record NZ_CAXTKW010000014.1, read on the forward strand.
TGACGCCGGGCCTGGCCAATAAGCTGGCAATTCCGGCTGCCTGGAAGGTCTGCTGTAATTTCCCTGAGACTTTGCAGTATCTGCCCAAGGACAAGGCGGTCCTCTCCGGCTCTCCCATCCGCCAGGAGCTGCTGCACGGCGACGCTCTGGCCGCGCGGAGGTTCACCGGTCTCGCCGATGACAAGCCCGTCATTCTGGTTATGGGCGGAAGTCTGGGCGCTGCCGCTGTCAATGAGGCGGTCCGCAAGATTCTTCCCACCCTGCTGAAGGATTTCCATGTGATCCATCTCTGCGGCAAGGGAAAACTGGACGCTTCTCTGTCCGGTCTCTCCGGCTATGTACAGTATGAGTACATTAACGAGGAGCTGAAGGATCTGTTCGCTCTGGCGGATCTGGTCATCTCCCGGGCGGGCGCCAACTCCATCTGCGAGCTGCTGGCCCTTCACAAGCCGAACCTGCTGATTCCGCTCTCCGCTGCAGCCAGCCGGGGCGATCAGATTCTCAATGCCCGTTCCTTCGAGAAACAGGGCTTTAGTCTGGTTCTGGAAGAAGAGACGCTCACCAATGAGCTTCTGCTCCAGACAGTCCGCAAACTCTACGCAGAGCGCGTTTCCTTCTCCGAGGCCATGAAAGCCAGCCGTCAGACCGATTCCATCGATACGATCATCGGGCTCATCGAAGAGGCTGCTGCCCGTTAGGGTAGGCCCCAATTGTTTTCTTTGCGGCGGAAATCTGCATTTCCGCCGCTGTATTATTTATTTTTCCTTTACATCCTGAAACCTGGCCTTCAGCCATTTCTTACATCGTCTCAGATAGGTATCCACCGTACCGACCGGGAATCCGGTCCGTTCCGCGATTTCCTTCTTCGACATTCCAAAATAATCAAAAAGTATCAACATTTCGTACCAGTCCTCATTCTTCTCACGCACTGCGCGCAGAATGTGCAGACACCGATTCTGATTATCCATCTCTGCCGCGTGATATTCCAGAGGATTTTCCGCGCTGCTTACCACCACATCGCTGTTTTTCTCAACGATTTCGTAGTACTTTTTATTGCGACGCAGCCAATCACATGTTTTATTATAGGACACTACCAGCATCCAGCCTTTTGCTTTCTCCTCTTCTATTCTGTCACGGTAACTGTATAATTTCAGAAATGTTTCCTGACAGATATCCTGTGCCAAATAATAATCTTTCGTCATATCATAGACTTGCCGAAGTATCAGGTTTTTATATTTTTCGTGCAGTTCACGAAATTTTTCTTCACTAATCCCCATGCATTTCCCCTGAATTCGGCTTTTTAATTATCTTTTAACAGCTCCACAAGTTCCTCTTTCGCGTCGTCTGTCAACGCTCCCTGTTTCCATCCGATTCCTGCTCCGTCATTCTCGTAACGCGGAATCAGATGCATATGAAAATGGAATACGGTCTGACCGGCTGCTTCTCCGTTGTTCTGAACCAGATTCAATCCATCGCAGCCCAGCTTCTCCTTCATCCGGCTTCCGATTTTCTTTGCCAGCAGAATAGCCTTCTCTGCGTGCTCTTCATCCAACTCCAAAAGATTCGCAAAGTGATCCTTCGGTACCAAAAGCGCATGCCCTCTGGTGGCCGGATTCAGATCCAGAAACGCCCGAAAGTCGTCATCCTCATAAATCGTAGCGGACGGAATCTCTCCATTCGCAATTTTACAGAAAATACAATCATCATGTCTCATTATCATGCTTCCTCCTTTTGTCGAATTTTAAGCTTTTTTGTTTTTATTTGTTGGCGGAATCCATATTGTCACATCCCCGCCCCCATGCTACACTTAGTTACAGGAGTGGTACAAACTATGGATGAACTTAACCTTACTATCGCAAAAATCACACACGAAATACGTAACCCGCTGACTTTAATCAACAGCTCGCTTCAGTTGATTGAGACGATGCACCCTGAGGTGCGGGATTTCCAGTTCTGGAATCAGACCCTGGAAGATGTGGACTATCTGGGACAGCTTCTGGAAGACCTGGCCGCGTATACAGACGGGCGCCGTTTCTTCATGTGCGAGGTGGATATGAAAGAACTGTTTACCTCACTGGAAAGCAGTCTCCAGCCTTACATACAGGAGCATGGGAAACATTTTTCCCTCCATCTGCCTGCGCACCTTCCCACGGTATTTGGAAACCCTATGAAATTGAAACAGGCCTTTCTGAATCTTCTCAAAAATGCCTTTGAGGCCACCGATGAAAGCGGCTGTGTCTCACTGTCTGCCAGAAAATATCTGGATCAGCTCATTATCCGCATCTCTGACGACGGCTGCGGTATGACGCCGGAAGCTGCCGCGGAGCTTTTTACCCCCTTTGCTTCCGGTAAGACCGGCGGAACCGGTCTTGGTCTGGCAATTACCCAGAAAATTGTGAAGGCCCATTACGGAACCATCGAAGTCGCCTCTACTCCCCAGCGAGGTACGACTTTTACCATCACACTTCCTCATTTATAGGGATATTTTAGTATACGATTTTATATAACGCAAGTAAATTTTTGTAAAACTCAGATTATTTCTGAAATGTCAACGGCCCTGCACTTGCAGGGCCGCTTTTTTGTCGTCATTTTGTAACATCTTTAAAATTTCATTATCTGGTTTACTTCAGATATAAATACGGTTGCTCCGCCAATTTTCAGGGTCTTCTCAGCCTGCACCATCATGTTGCCATTGTACTCCCATACTTCGCAGATTTCTTCCCGTTCGGTGCAGCTTTCCTGAATGTACGTTAGTATCCGCTCCTGCTGTTCTTCCTCCACACAGATAAACAGAGTCACGTTCTTCTTATTGGAATAGAGACCAGACGTCTCGAACTTCGTGGCACGAATCCGGTTCTGAATCAACCGGGTCGCCAGCTTCGCGTAATCCTGATCCTGCACAATTACCATCATCAGTTTCATATTTTCTTCCTCCTGACCGCCGGGACGGCACTCTTTTCCCTATAGCCCCAGTATAACGGAGATGGCCAAAAATTACAATCTCCAGCTTAGAAGAAAACGTGTATTATCTCAGCCCCCCATTTCCGGGCACAAAAAAGCACCGACCCCGCAGTCATCTGCAAAACCGGTACCTTAGAGTGCGCGATCAGGGGTTCGAACCCTGGACACCCTGATTAAGAGTCAGGTGCTCTGCCAGCTGAGCTAATCGCGCATATTTTGTTCGTTTTGGGCTGTCCCTCAACGCAAGATTTATTATACTGCATGGTTTTCAAAAATGCAAGCACTTTTTTTCATTTTTCTTGATTTTTTTTTCGATTTTGTTTACAATGTAAAAAAACCGCGTATTTATAAGGTTTTTCGAGTCTCCGGAATTTAGAAACAACTACGTTTCTGAGTGATTTCCTATTCCGGGAACCCAAAAACCATAAAAAATCATTTCTATGTATCTGAAAAAATACACTGTTTACGTACAAAAAGGAGGACTATTTTGAGACTGAAACATGTTAAAGGAGCCGAAGAAGCCATTGCCGCTAATGAATATGTCGTTCACGACGCCAAAGAGCGTCCGGGGAAGTGGCAGGAGCTTTTCGGAAACGATCATCCGATTCATATAGAGATTGGTATGGGAAAAGGACAGTTCCTGATGGAGCTGGCCAGACGGAATCCGGATATTAATTATTTGGGCATGGAGCGCTATAGCAGCGTGCTGCTGCGGGCGCTGCAGAAGATGGAAGAAGAACCGCTGCCGAATCTGTATTTCCTCTGCGAGGACGCGGCGGAGCTGCCGGAGATGTTCGCGAATGGAGAACTGAACCGGATCTATCTGAATTTTTCCGATCCCTGGCCCAAGGCACGGCACGCAAAGCGACGCCTGACTTCCACGGAGTTCCTGGCGCGCTACAATCTGGTGCTGGCGGCGGATGGTCAGATTGAATTCAAGACCGACAATATGGATTTGTTCGATTTCTCACTGGAGAGCGTGGAGGAAGCCGGATGGAAGCTTGTGGGCTGCTCCAGGGATCTGCATCATGATCCAACCATGAATGAGGGCAATATCATGACGGAGTACGAGGAGAAGTTTTCAGCAAAGGGTAACCCCATCTATAAACTGGTTGCCATCCGGTAGGTATTTATTGCAGCCATAATTTCTAAGCTTCTTATACTGCCATGATACTCTAAATACTTTGGCTTAGAGTATCATGGCATACTTTTTTTATTTCCCATCGCTTGTATTCCCTGATTTTTTCACAATTATCAGACAATACCAATTATATTTCGACATTGCAAAAGTCAAGTCTGTTTCCCACTTTATTTTCGTCTTATGCAGTTTTATTCAATCTGTACAGAACGTTTGTTTTTAAAAATACTATGTAAACCTGGGTTTTACACATCCAAAAATGTGGATAATGTGGATAACTTGGTTGATAACTTTATTTTATGGGCTTTTTTGTCCGTTTTTATGTGGATATCTTTTTCACTTATCCACGTGGATTCGTGCATATTTTTATGAAAGGTGGATTTCTTTGTGCAATCTGTAACCGGGTCCGTATATGGGTAACATAAAATTGTGTATGGGTGTCTGATAATTGTAGTATGTTGTCTGATTTTAATTCAGTCCGGCGTGCAGCCAGGGCTTCTCCCTATGGAAAACACCAAGAGGCGGGAACCATTTCGGATTCCCGCCTCTTTAGATTTTATACTATTGGAAATTAAAAAATACGTCTTACACAGATAACGCTCTTATAGTTCGCCGGAGAGGTGTACTTGATTCCGGTGGCCGGTGTGCTGGCATGTACTACGGTGTTATTTCCACAGTAGATAGCTACATGACCACTGTAGCAGAGGATATCACCCGGCTGTGCCTCGGAAAGGCTTACGCCGTATCCTACGCTTCTCATGGCGCTGGAAGAATGGGGCAGACTCACACCGAAGTGCGCGTATACACCCATAACAAAGCCGGAGCAGTCTGTTCCGTTGGTGAGGCTTGTGCCGCCGTATACGTACGGATTACCCACAAACTGACTTGCATAGCTGACTACGGAATTGCCGCTGCTGCTTCCGGAACCGCTGCCTACAACCGCGTTTGAACTGCTGTCGGACTTGGTCTTCGCTGCTACTTCCTCGGCCTTCTTCTTACCTTCCTTTTTCGCAGCCTCTTCCTTGGCCAGACGCGCTTCCTCTTCTGCCTTGGATTCCGCCTGTACGAAATCGGTTCTCAAATCTACATAATCGGTGGATACCCAGCCGTCGCCTTCCTCGATAGATACCTTTACAAAGCCTTCCTGCTCATCGGTAACGGTTAACTCCTCACCTTCACCAATCAATCCCAGGACGCTGGCGTCTGTGGTGGCGTCCGTTCTGACACGCAGAGTCTGGGTGGTGACAGTCGCCACACGCTTGCCGACCTCTTTGGCCAGCTCCTCTGCCTCGTCGCCGGTCACTACATAATCAGCCTTCACATAACCGGTCACGCTGCCGGATGTAATCTTGTACCAGCCGTTCTCTTCTCCGTCCACAGTTCCGGCGGACTTATCATAAAGCTTTCCGACGATCTCACTGTCCTCGCCGGCTTCACTTCTGACATTTACGTAATCATTTACCTTCGCAATGCAGATACCGTCGAACTCTGACGGAGTCATGTCCTCCAGTACCTTCTCATCTGCCTCCGGATCTGCTGCCTGAGCCTCTGACATAACGGAAGCAATTCCTTCCTCTGACGCCAGTGACAGGCTGCTTGCCTCCGCGCGGATTCCGCTGAAGCTAAAGCAAAGCGTTCCTGCGAGACATATCATTGCAAACTTGTGCATGCTATCGTTCCTCCAATGTTATCTGTAGCAGCTCTACGTCCTTCTCATTACACAGAGCTGTTGTTCTTCACTCAAAAGTTTAAATGTTACAAATTTATTAAAACTTATGACTGAATTATAACAGCATGATTATTGTTTGTCAACCTTATCCAGATATTCTTCCGGAGTTATTTTACGCTTCATAATATGACTCGCCGGATTTTCTCTGCAGGGCGCAGGGCTTCATTTTCCGCAAAACTATCATATTTTTCCATTGACATTCCCGGGAAATTTGCTAAAATAAAAGAAACAGTAACCGTTATTATTATCAAATAAAGGAGGGTTTTATGCCAGCTTTAAAATACAGCCGCCAGCGGGAGTCTATCAAGCGCTTTTTGTTGTCCCGGTATGACCACCCCACCGCAGATACCATCTATCTGCACGTAAAGGAGGAATTTCCGAATATCAGCCTCGGCACTGTCTACCGCAACCTGGCGCTGTTGACGGATCTGGGAGAGATTATCAAGATTACCACCGACGGAGCCGACCGCTTCGACGGACATGTGGCGCCCCACTCTCATTTTATATGCAGGAAATGCCATGCGCTCTTTGACATCCATATGGACGACGAGGCCTTTATCGATGAGAAGGCCCAGAACGTATTTCCGGGAATCATCGAAGGGCATACGGTACAGTATTTCGGGCTCTGTGAGGAATGCGCGAAGATACATACGTCCTGATGCCGTTTCTTCTATATATTATAGGAAATGAGATAGCGAAGGATTTAAAATTTATTGATAATAATTTTTAAATAATGCTTGACGAAATCAGGAACGTATGCTATATTAATATCAGTAACAGGAATCGTTACTGATTTAGTAAAAAATAACTGACAATCTTAAATATCAAAAAAAGAAAAGGAGAACAAGATTATGAAGACATGGGTATGTACAGTATGTGGTTACGTTTGGGAAGGCGAGACAGCACCGGAGAAATGTCCGCAGTGTGGCGTTCCGGCATCTAAGTTCAAGGAGCAGGCTGGGGGTCTTACCTGGGCAGCTGAGCATGAGGTAGGCGTTGCACAGGGCGTAAGCGAGGATATCCTTGCAGACCTTCGCGCAAACTTCAACGGCGAGTGCTCTGAGGTTGGTATGTATCTGGCAATGGCTCGCGTAGCTCACAGAGAGGGTTATCCGGAAATCGGTCTCTACTGGGAGAAGGCAGCTTACGAAGAGGCTGAGCACGCTGCAAAATTCGCAGAGCTGCTCGGTGAGGTAGTTACCCCCAGCACCAAGAAGAACCTGGAGCTGAGAGTCGCTGCAGAGCACGGCGCAACCGAGGGCAAATTCGACCTGGCAAAGCGCGCAAAGGCTGCTAACCTGGATGCTATTCATGATACCGTTCATGAGATGGCTAAGGATGAAGCCCGCCACGGCAAAGCATTCGAGGGTCTGTTGAAGAGATACTTTGGCTAAGCTATAAGGCATGCAAAAATGTAAGGAAATGGTTCAGAGGGAGCTTGCTCACTCTGGGCCATTTTTTTACATTTTTATAGGGCGCCAGCCCGACAGTGAGGGACTGCCAACGGCAGTCTCGAATTGGCATGCCTGATAGCCTTACTACCTTCCGGGCATGTAAAAATCCCCTTGACTTTTTTCATTTTCCGCATATAATATGAATATAGTTACACATAGTTTTAAATACTATATATAGAATTATTAAAAACCGTATTCATATTATAGCTAAACGAAAGGGGTTGTTACCATGAAATTTGAAATCAAAGATCCAGGAAGCGCGATTACTCATTTTATCGGCATGCTGATGGCTGCCTTTGCGGCGACGCCGCTCTTAATTCGGGCGGCCAGCAATCCCGATAAGATCCATCTCATTTCCTTAAGCATTTTTATCATCAGCATGATTCTGCTGTACGCGGCCAGCACCACCTATCACACGCTGAACCTGTCCGAACGAACCAACCGCATCCTGCGGAAAATCGATCACTGCATGATCTTCATGCTGATCGCAGGCTCCTATACGCCGGTGTGCCTGATTGTGCTGGGCGGCAAGGTAGGGTATACCCTCTGCGCCATCGTCTGGGGCATCGCCATCGCCGGCATTATCCTGAAGCTGTTCTGGATCACCTGCCCCAAATGGTTTTCCTCGGTGCTGTATATCGCCATGGGCTGGGTGTGCGTGCTGGCTTTCACGCAGATTCTGAACGCCCTGTCACCGGCGGCCTTCGGCTGGCTGCTGGCGGGCGGCATCATTTACACGGTGGGCGGTATTATCTACGCGCTGAAGCTGCCGCTGTTTAACGCCAGACATAAGTATTTTGGCTCCCATGAGATTTTCCATCTGTTTGTAATGGGCGGGAGTATCTGTCATTTTATTATGATGTATGTATTTGTGGCAAAGATGCCGATTGGGTTGTAAAATTTGCATAAAAGAACTCCTTCGCGTATAATAAGAAAGACTCACAACAGCTTCTATTATATGCGAGGGAGTTTTTTATGAACTACACCTACATCCTCCGGTGCGGCGACGGCTCGCTCTACACCGGCTGGACCAACCATCTGAATAAACGCGTGGCGGATCACAACGCAGGCCGCGGCGCCAAATATACGAAAGCGCACCGGCCTGTGGAGCTGGCTTACTATGAGATCTTTGAGACGAAAGAGGAGGCCATGAAACGAGAATGCGCCATCAAAAAATTAAGCCGCCCTCAGAAGGAACGGCTTATTGAATCCGATGCAAATTTACTCTATACGATAGGAGTACCTTCGGAGCAGCATGAAGCACCCACTACAGAAAGTGTACAAAAGTAATTTATGGGAGCAATTCTTTAGGATTGATACTTTCCCCATCCTTCAGCACCTGAAAATACAGGTTACTGCCCTCTTTACTGTAAAAGCGGGTAGGCTCCGCCACATAGCCTATCAGAGCCCCGGCCTGCACGTAGTCGCCCTGCTGCACGGCCGGTTCTTTGATCTGCCCGTAAATAACCTGGTAACCGCTGCCGATATCCATGGTGATGGTTGTGCCGGTCTCATCCACATTTTCAATAGAAATTACCTTTCCGCTGGCTGCGCTCAAAACACTTTGATCTACACTTCCTTCTATTATAATAGCCGGATTGTACTTATACTGATCAAGCGTCGAAAAATAGACTGTCTTGTCCATGCTGAAATCCATCAGAATATTGCCGGCAATGGGCCAGAGAAGCTGATCCGTCTCGGCCGAGAATGACAGGGGCGGCGCCTCCGCGCCTGCGTTTGCCTCAATGATCACCGGCTCGTCCACACTGATTTCCGCGTATTCGCCCTCCAGCTCGGCGTTGTTTGTCTCGGCTGTCTCTGAGCCTTCGACCTGCGCGGTCTCCGCTGCGCTCTCACCGGTCCGGTCCCGGCTGGCGCTTCCCGAAGCCGCCTGCCGCTCGGCCTCCGCTGCCTTCTGCTCCCGGGCGGCTTTCGCCGCCACCTCCTGCTGCCGGGCCTGCGCCGCTTTTTCCGCGTCTGCCACCTCCTGCTCCAGCCTCCGCTGCTGCTCCTCGGTCTTACCCACTGTGTACATGCCAAACAAAGTCACGCCCGCCAGAAGACACAGGCTCAGCGCCACTGTGGCCATCCGCCTTCCCGCCGGGCTCGTCTGCCGTTTCTTTTTTGTTGTCATAAACTTCACCTCTATGATATGATTCCGCTTTTTAAGTGCTATCCCTAGCATAGCCATTTTCGGTAAAGCTTATACAATCCAGATTTTTATAAAAATAAGACAAAATTTCCCGGTAGGTTCGCCCCTCCAGCGCCATCCGCCCAGCTGTATACAGGCTCATGCCAAAGCCGTGGCCCAGTCCCCGGGTGACGATGCGCACACCCTGGTCCGTCTCCTCCGCCGTGAAACAGCTGGAATTCAGCTCATATCGGAACCGAAAGGCTTCGCCGGTCAGTGTCTCATCCCCCAGCCGCACCGTCAGCACGTATCCGGCGCTGTCCCGGCTTTCAATCACCGGCAGCTCCAGCTCCGGGAAATAAAAAATCTGCAGATAATCCGCCGACTCCACATCGCCCGCACAGTCCGCCGAAGTAAGATAGGTATAACCCTCTCCCAATGCGCCGCCCTCTCTGGTCTTTCCGGCGCTAACTGCATGGTAGGGCAGATCTTTCAGTTCCCCTTCCAGAGCCAGCACCTGTCCGGCAGTCTCCTCTGCCGCCGTCCGGCATTTTTCCAGGTATCGCTGACGGTTTTCATAGCTCCAGAGCTTTTCTGCCTCGCCTTCTGTGCAGACCGTAAAGCCCAGCGCTGCCAAATCCTCCTCCCGGATGGCCTCTGCCGCCTGCTGCCAATCCGCCGCTTCATAATATTCCATGGCCGCCCGCAAAAGATTCGTCCGAATCACCACCGCCTGAGCCTTCAACGCCTCGGTCTCATAGGTCACGGATATCTGCATGGGCAGTATCTGCGCCACACAGCGCTCCAGGTTGCCTTCCGCAGGCTCCGTCTGCCCACCCGCCAGCTCGCCGGTGCAGAGTACCACAGCCACATAGGGCAGTAATATCAATATAATCAGAATCGAAGCCGCTGTCTTTATTTTTTCTCTCATTCTACAGCTTATGCGCGGCCACGAAAAAGCAGACCTGGGATTCCGGCCTGCTTTCGCATGGTTTACATAACTTAATTTTCTTTGTCCGCAAGAATCAATTTCCGAATGGCTTCGACGCTCACCTGAATCGCCGCCGTCATGTCCTGGCTTTCCGTGTCATCCATCCCCTGTTTCCTGCGCTCCTGGTTCCAGAGCACGTTCAGCACGCAGCCTGCCCGCATACCCAGGATCTGGGATACAATAAAGACTGCCGCGCTCTCCATCTCCGACGCCAGGCAGCCTGCCTTGATCCAGGCGTCCCATTTGTTCAGGAGCTCGTAGCCTGCCGGCATCCGTTCCGGGCTATGCTGGCCGTAGAAGGAATCCTTGCACTGAACCACGCCCGCGTGATACGTATGGCCCAGCTCTTTTGCGCTCTGGACCAGGGCGTTGGTCACGTCCAGGTTCGCGATAGCCGGGAATTCGATGGGTACATACTCTTTGGACGTTCCCTCCATACGGATAGCTCCGGTGGCCACCACCAGATCGCCGCCCTTCACCGGCAGGGCCATACCGCCGCAGGTGCCGATGCGGATAACCGTATCCACGCCAATCTGATGCAGCTCTTCGATTCCGATGGCCGCTGAGGGACCGCCCATACCAGTTGACATAACATATACTGGTTTCTCCTCAATCTCGCCCACCCAGGTGGTGTATTCCCGGTTCTGTGCCACAAACCGCGGGTTTGCAAGGTGCGCGGCGATTTTCTCCACTCGCCCCGGATCGCCCGGCAGGATGGCGTAGCGCGCCCCGACTTCATTGATAAATCCGATATGGTAAGGTTTCTGATGTTCATTGTACATAAGCCTGACCCCCTTTTTCTTAACCATACACGATTTCACCCCATTTTGCAATGGAATTTCCTGTTACATAAAAAGGACAGACGCCCGAAAACGTCTGTCCCTTTGAAAAAACTGTTTTATTTTGCTTTGGCCTTGTCCTTAACCGGCTCGTCTTCCTTCGGAAGCTCTACGGTCATCTTATCCAGATGCCAGATGTCGTCTACGTACTCCTGGATGGTGCGGTCGGAAGAGAACTTGCCGCTGCATGCGGTGTTCCAGAGGGCTTTCTTCGCCCACTGCTTCTCATCCCGGTATACAGCCTCGATCTTCGCGTGTGTCTCTGCATAGGACCGGAAATCCTTCAGGATAAAGTAGGTATCTGCCCGATCGCTGTTGTTGGTGTTCAACAGGGAATCATACAGATCCCGGAACAGCTCCGGATCCTGAGGTGCGTAATAACCATTGATCAGCTGCATCAGCACGTGACGGATATCCTGATCGGAATTGAAGATGTCCATGGGGTTGTAGCCGCCATGCTGCTCATAATTGATAACCTCGTCTGCGCTCAGACCGAAGATAAAGGCGTTCTCCTCACCCATCTCTTCTACCATTTCCACATTTGCACCGTCCATGGTTCCGATGGTCAGGGCTCCGTTCAGCATGAACTTCATGTTACCGGTACCGGACGCCTCCTTGCTGGCGGTAGAGATCTGCTCGGATACATCTGCTGCTGCGAAGATCAGCTCCGCGTTGGAGACACGGTAATCCTCAATAAATACCACCTTCAGCTTGCCGTTAATGGACGCGTCGTTGTTGATCACGTCTGCCACAGAGTTGATAAGCTTGATGGTCAGCTTCGCGCGGCGGTAGCCTGCTGCAGCCTTGGCGCCGAAGATAAAGGTTCTCGGATAGAATTCCATATCCGGATGCTCTTTGATCTTATTGTACAGATACATCACATGCAGGATGTTCAGCAGCTGACGCTTGTACTCATGCAGTCTCTTCACCTGTACATCGAAGATAGAGCGCGGGTCTACGGTGACGCCGTTGTGCTCCTGGATGTATTTTGCCAGACGCACCTTGTTCTGATACTTGATGTTCATGAACTCCTGCTGCGCCTTCTCGTCGTCTGCGTAAACCTTCAGCTTACTGATCTGGGACAGGTCGGTGATCCACTCGTCGCCGATGTGGTCGGTCACCCACTGAGCCAGCAGCGGATTGCCGTGAAGCAGGAAACGACGCTGGGTGATACCGTTGGTCTTGTTGTTGAACTTCTCCGGCATCATCTCGTAGAAATCCTTCAGCTCCTGCTTTTTCAGGATCTCTGTATGCAGTCTCGCTACGCCGTTTACGGAATGGCCTGCTGCGATAGCCAGATGCGCCATCTTAACCTGTCCGTCATAAATGATAGCCATCTTGCGGATCTTCTCCTGATCGCCCGGATATTTTGCCTGGATATCCAGTACAAAACGACGGTTGATCTCCTCCACGATCTGATATACACGGGGAAGCAGACGGGAGAACAGCTCGATGGGCCATTTCTCAAGGGCCTCTGCCATGATGGTGTGGTTGGTATAAGCGCAGGTCTTAGTGGTGACCTCCCATGCCTCGTCCCACTCCAGGCCTTCCTCGTCGATGAGGATACGCATCAGCTCGGCTACCGCCACGGTCGGATGGGTATCGTTCAGCTGGAACGCCGCCTTCTCGTAAAACTTACGGATGTCGTCATGGTTTCTCTTATAACGGGCAATGGCCTCCTGCACGCTGGCGGAGATAAAGAAATACTGCTGCTTCAGACGCAGCTCCTTGCCTGCCATATGGTTGTCGTTGGGGTACAGAACCTCTACCAGCAGCTTCGCCAGGTTCTCTTCCTCTACGGCCTGCTGATAATCGCCCTTGTCGAAGGCGTCCAGACGGAAGGTATTCATGGCCTCTGCGTCCCAGATACGAAGGGTATTTACTACGTTATTGCCATAGCCTACTACCGGAAGGTCGCAGGGGATAGCGCGTACGGCCTGATAGCCCTTCTGGATAAAATGGTTCTTGCCGTTCTGATCGACTTCTACATCTACATAGCCGCCGAACTTGACGATCTTCGCGTACTCCGGACGGCGGAGCTCGAAGGGATTGCCATCCACAAGCCAGTCGTCGGGAATCTCTTTCTGATAGCCGTTCTCAATTTTCTGCTTGAACATACCATAGCGGTAACGGATACCGCAGCCGTATGCCGCATAGCCCAGGGTTGCCAGAGAATCCAGGAAGCAGGCTGCCAGTCTTCCCAGACCGCCATTTCCCAGAGCTGCGTCCGGCTCCTGATCCTCGATCACGTTCAGATCGCAGCCCAGCTCCTCCAGAGCTTCCTTTACTTCGTCATAATAGGTCAGGTTAATCAGGTTATTGCCAAGAGCACGGCCCATCAAAAATTCCATGGACATGTAATACACGATCTTCGGATCCTGCTTTTTCATCTGCTCCTGGGTCGCAATCCATGCATCGATGATCGCGTCCTTGGTAGCCAACGCTACCGCATGAAAAATCTGGTGCTGTGTTGCCTCTTCAATGGGTGTCCGGTACAGAGTCTTCACGTTGTAAACTACGCTTCTCTTAAAGAGTTCCTTGTCAAAGGGTCTCTTACTCATAATAGTTTCCTCCTCTTTGATACCGTTTATCACTGTTCACTCCGTTCACAGTGACACGCTTCGCAATGCACAGAAATTATACTGTCCGCATCATTTCGTGCTGCAAGACCAGAACGCGCTTACGCACGCTCTACGCCCATGGTAACATTCTCGCCGTTGATACTCCAGTCCTTCACGTAGCCATTGGCCTCGTCGAACTTCACATCCACTGCCAGAACCTCGGACTTGATCTGATCCGCATTGGCCTTGATAAGCTGTTCGATCTTCTCATTGCCCTTGCAGGAAATCACGATCTTGTCGGTTACCTGGAAATCTGCCTCTTTCCGCATGGTCTGCACCTTGCTGATGATCTCGCGGACAAAGCCCTCCTCGATCAGTTCCGGCGTGAGCTTGGTGTCCAGCACTACGGTGATGGTATTGTCACCGTCGGATACGAAGCCTTCGGTCTGTGCCATGTCGATCAGCAGATCCTCCTCCGATAATACCACATTTGTACCATTTACGTCAAATGTGAGGCTTCCCTTCTCCTTCAGCTCGTCCATGGCGGTATTGCCGTCCACCTCAGACAGGTGCTGGCGGATGCCGTTCAGGCACTTTCCATACTTGGGTCCTACGGTCTTCAGCTGCGGCTTGAAGCTATATGTGGTAAATGCGCGGACGTCGTCGGTAAAGTCTACCTTTTTCACATTCAGCTCGTCCTCGATGATCTCGCAGTAGTACTCAGCCAGCTTGTAGGGAGCCTTTACATACATCTGGGCAATGGGCTGACGGTTCTTGATGTTCGCGGTGTTACGGCACGCACGGCCCATCACAACGATCTTCAGAACCTCGTCCATATCGCGCTCCAGCTCTTCGTTGATCCATGCCTTGTTTACAGTCGGGAAGTCGCACAGATGGATGCTCTCGGGAGCGTCCTTGTCGATGCTTCTTACCAGATTCTGGTAAATTTCTTCTGTCATGAAGGGTACCATGGGCGCTGCTGCCTTGGAAATGGTTACCAGGGAGGTATACAGGGTCATATAAGCATTGATCTTATCCTGCTCCATGCCCTTTGCCCAGAAACGCTCACGGCTGCGGCGTACATACCAGTTGGACATATCGTCCACGAACTCCTGAAGGGCTCTTGCTGCCTCCGGGATCCGGTAATTGTTCAGGTTATCGTCGACCTCGCCTACTACGGTGTTCAGCTTGGACAGAAGCCATTTGTCCATGACACTCAGGGAATCATAATTCAGCTCATACTTCGTTGCGTCAAATTCGTCAATGTTGGCATACAGCACGAAGAACGCATAGGTGTTCCAAAGGGTACCCATGAATTTACGCTGTCCTTCCTGTACGGCCTTTCCGTGGAAACGGTTGGGCAGCCAGGGCGCGCTGTTGATGTAGAAATACCAGCGGATGGCGTCTGCGCCGTATTTATCCAGCGCGTCGAAGGGATCCACCGCATTTCCCTTGGACTTACTCATCTTCTGGCCGTTCTCATCCTGTACATGTCCCAGAACGATAACGTTCTCATACGGCGCCTTATTGAACAGAAGAGTGGACTCTGCCAGCAGGGAATAGAACCAGCCTCTGGTCTGGTCTACGGCCTCTGAGATAAACTGTGCCGGGAACTGCTGATGGAACAGCTCCTGATTTTCAAACGGGTAATGATGCTGCGCGAAGGGCATCGCTCCGGAGTCGAACCAGCAATCCAGTACCTCCGGTACGCGGCGCATAGTCTTGCCACAGCAGGGGCATTTCATGGTGATCTGGTCAATGTACGGACGATGGAACTCGACGGTCTTCGCGTTCTCGTCGCCGCTCATCTCATAGAGCTCCTCGCGGCTTCCGATGGACTCCTGGTGTCCGCAGCCTTCACACTCCCAGATGTTCAGCGGAGTTCCCCAGTAACGGTTACGGCTTACGCCCCAGTCCTGAATGTTCTCCAGCCAGTCGCCGAAACGTCCCTTACCGATGCTCTCCGGGATCCAGTTGATGGTATTGTTATTGCGGATCAGGTCATCCTTTACCGCAGTCATTTTGATGAACCAGGACTCACGCGCGTAGTAGATAAGCGGTGTGTCGCAGCGCCAGCAGAACGGATAATCATGCTCGAACTTGGGCGCGTCGAAAAGCTTGCCCTCTGCGTCCAGATCCTTCAGGACTTCGGGGTCAGCCTTCTTTACAAACATACCTGCATACGGCGTCTCGGCGGTCATGTTACCCTTGCCGTCCACGAACTGTACGAAGGGCAGGTCGTAGTTGCGGCCCACGCGTCCGTCGTCCTCACCGAAGGCCGGGGCGATATGAACGATACCGGTACCATCGGACATGCTGACATAGTTGTCTACGGTTACATAGAAGCCCTTTTTATGCTGCTTTGCTGCTGCCTCTCCGGCGCATGCGAACAGCGGCTCATACTCCTTGTACTCCAGATCTTTTCCGACATATTTTTCCAGAACCTCGTAGGCGGGCTTGCCTTCCTCTGCGAGACCGCCCAGCACCTTGTCTGCCAGGGCCTCTGCCAGGTAGTAGGTGTAGCCGTCTGCTGCCTTGACCTTTACGTAGGTGTCGCTGGGGTTCATACACAGACCCACGTTGGACGGCAGGGTCCAGGGGGTGGTGGTCCATGCCAGGAAGTACGCGTCCTCATCCTTTACCTTGAAGCGGACGATGGCGGAGCGCTCCTTCACCTGCTTGTAGCCCTGGGCTACCTCATGGCTGGAAAGGGGGGTACCACAGCGCGGGCAGTAGGGAACGATCTTGAAGCCCTTGTACAGCAGGCCTTTCTTCCAGATCTCCTTCAGCGCCCACCACTCGGACTCAATGTAGTTGTCATCGTATGTGACAAACGGATGCTCCATGTCAGCCCAGAAACCTACGGTGCCGGAGAAATCCTCCCACATGCCCTTGTATTTCCAGACGCTCTCTTTACATTTGCGGATAAACGGATCCAGGCCGTACTGCTCGATCTGCTCCTTACCGTCCAGTCCCAGTGCCTTCTCCACTTCCAGCTCTACCGGAAGTCCGTGGGTATCCCAGCCTGCTTTTCTCGGTACCATGTAACCCTTCATGGTGCGGTATCTGGGGATCATATCCTTGATAACACGGGTCAGTACATGGCCGATATGAGGCTTACCATTGGCGGTAGGCGGTCCATCGTAGAAGGTGTAGGTCTCGCCTTCCTTGCGGCTGTCCATGCTCTTCTCGAAAATGTGATTTTCATCCCAGAACTTTTCAATCTCTTTCTCCCGTCCAACGAAATTCAGATCGGTTGATACTTTGTTGTACATGATTTTTCCTCCTTTTGAAATCACTGAAAACCCTGTTCTCCAGAATTTCAGATTCGCGGGGCTGCGTCCGAAGGGACTTGTGCCTTTCGCGAAAAAAAACGACCCTTGTCCTGTAACAGGACAAAAGCCGATCGCTTCTGTGAAACCACCTTATTACAACATGCCATCACATGTGTCTCCCATAACGGCGGAGTACCGCCGGTACCTAATCATCCCTCTTGTATACAGGATTCTTTCAGC
Organism: Candidatus Dorea massiliensis AP6; assembly: GCF_964245105.1. Lineage (NCBI taxonomy): Bacteria > Bacillati > Bacillota > Clostridia > Lachnospirales > Lachnospiraceae > Dorea > Candidatus Dorea massiliensis. Next base: position 61,310 of record NZ_CAXTKW010000014.1, read on the forward strand.
CCGGAGCTCGGAAGTGATTTTCAAAAAGTCCTACTCGCGCCGGGCTTCCACCCTCCCCGGCTCTCTTTGCCTTTTGGAGCTTTCCTACTCTCTTCGTCAATGCTTTTTCTTTATGTTTCGTCGCTATTAGCCAGTATAACCCGTTTTTGCGGGCTTTGTCAACCGTTCGGCAGGGATTTTACACACTTTTTTCTTAAGGAATTTTAAACTTTTTCCCGAAGCCCTTGCGCCTATAGTGGAAATAGCCTATACTTAAATTTACATTTGTTACAATTTTCAATTACGAACCAAATTTTTTCTATCTTCAAGATATATTTTAATTTTTAATTACAGGAGCGTTTTCACATGAAATTTTCACATAAATTTAGATTTTTCACGGGTCTTATGGCCCTTTCCCTGGTAGGCTCCCTCTGTTTTAGCCCTGTTTCCGCAGAAGCTGCAAAGAAGGCCAGTAAGAAATCAGCGAAGCAGATTGCTGCTGAAAAGGCTGCCGCCGAACAGCTGGAGGCGGAACGCCAGGCCGCTTATAATAAGGCCATCGACTCGAACGCCATCGACGGTTGGCCTCAGGGGCCGCAGATCTACGCGGAATCTGCCATCGTCATGGAGGCTTCCAGCGGCGCCATCCTTTATAATAAGGATATGGATATGAAAAATTATCCGGCCAGCATTACGAAGATCATGACTGCGCTTCTGACCCTGGAGAACTGCTCGCTGGACGAAACTGTGACCTATTCCTATAACGCGACCCACACCATCGACGCGGGAAGCAGCAGTATCTATACCACTGAGGACGAGCAGCTGACTGTGGAGCAGTCCCTCTACGCCTTGATGCTGGAGTCCGCCAATGAATGTGCCAACGGCCTGGCCGAGCATGTGGCCGGATCCATCGACGCCTTTGCGGAAATGATGAATCAGAAGGCTGCGGAGCTTGGCTGCACCAATACTCATTTTGCCAACGCCAATGGTCTTCACAACGATAATCATTACACCAGTGCCCACGATATGGCGCTGATTACGAAGGCCGCCATTCAAAATGAAGACTTCTTACGCATCTCCGGTACGGCCAAGTACCAGATGCAGCCCACCAATAAGCGTGATGAAATCACCTATATGACCAATCACCACTATATGATTGCCCCCTACAAAGGCGTCACAAAGTACCTGGACGATTCGGTTATTGCAGGAAAAACCGGCAACACCAGTGTGGCCAAGGGTACTCTGGTCACTGTAGCGGAACGAAACGGCATGACGCTCATCGTTGTGACCATGCGGACTCAGTCCACCGGCGAGAAGGGTGTACCCCTGTTCACCGATACAGCGCTGCTTCTGGATTATGCCTCCGAGAATTTCACCCGGTTTAATGTCTCCGAAAACGAAACAAATTTCTCGGTAGCCGGTTCCGGCACTTCCTATATCGGAAGCGCCATCTTCGGTCAGTCCAAGCCGTTGATTCAGATCGACACCAACGCAGGCATTGTGCTTCCAAACGGAGCTTCCTTTACAGACGCCTCTCCGGAGCTAACCTTCCAGGATGAAAATACGGATTCTGACGTGATTGCCAGTCTCTCCTATACTTACAACGAGGAGCCTGTGGGAACTGCGGATATTTCGCTTACCAAGGATAATTTACAGGAATTTACATTCGATAAAGAAACTGATTCTGACGAAACCGCTGACACGGACGGCACCGAAAAACCGATTCAGCAGACACATTTTATCAAAATCAATGTGCGGATGATTCTGATTGTAGCCGGAATCCTTCTGCTTCTATTCCTGCTTTACCGCTTGCTTCGCCATCTGATGAAGACCTTCCGGTTTTCCATTCATCTGCCGAAGCTCCATCGAAGACGAGCACGTTCCCGCGGAAGACGCACCTCTTTCACCGGATCCAAAACCGGAGCAAAAAATAAGCATTCGGAAAACCGGTATCACCGGACGCCGAAGGACCGGGGCGGATGGGATGATTTGGACCTATAAAATTCACTATTCGTAATAAAAACGAGCACTCACAAATTTTCTGATCGTTGTGAATGCTCGTTTTTTATTACATCACCCGGAAATTTTCAATATCTCCTTCGCCTTCGTCAGCCGCTCGTCAAACTGCTCATAGAAGTCTCTGTCCTTCTCCCATTCCTCCTGATAAAAGCTTTTCAGAATATAGAGGTCTATCATTTTCTGATACTGTTCCCCATTCTGTTCCCCGAGGCGCGCTGTGACGTCTTTCAGGAAATAGTGCCAGTCAATGATGAATTTCTCATTGCGCTTCAGATCCGGCGTGTCGATCCATTTCTGCACCTTTACCTTCAGCTTCGGCTCCCTGGGACATTCGTGTACCTGCAGGAAATACTGAAAGCTGTGGTTCTCATAAAACCGGCCCAGCGGAAAGATCCGGCAGAAGCCCGGCCGCAGCGCATGAATGCTGCAGCGCCCTTCCCCATTCAGGAAGCCACAGCGTTCATTTTCCCCGGAGGTCTTCATGTTCGGCAGAATAATCCCCTCCACCAGGTTCAGCTCCAGCTTGTCCTGCAGAAGCGCCTCAAAGCTCACCTGCAGTCCCGCAGTCAGCCGCCATACATCGTAGGGATCCAGAATAATTGTGCTTCCCATGCTTTCGCAACACTGGGAGCAGCCTGCGCAGCCGCCGCAGTCAGCCTTCACCATATCCCGCAGACCATAGAGCCTTCCGTCGGAAACCTCCTTCATATCAATCTCACGTTCCATCGTTTTTCTCCTTGTCTGTTTTCTTATTTTATGGTACACTGTTCCAGTGAGGTCAGTCAAGACTGACTCGCAGGTTTCTGATGACAGCCGGAGCCAAAGGGTCGAAAAATCCCGGAAATATGGCATGGGTTCCCATAGTTAAATGGATATAACAAGCGCCTCCTAAGCACTAGTTGAGGGTTCGATTCCCCCTGGGAACATCCGAAAAAAGCAGTAATGATTGAAAAAAATCATTGTTGCTTTTTTGTTTTGGTTGGAAATTTCACCATTACCCATTTCCAATTACTATCAATTACCTGTTTCCTTCTCATATTCATATACTTTTCCTTGTGTTTCAATTTTATGTCTTCTATAATAAGGTATAGAAACAGCTATGCATTCAAACTGACAGGGAGGCAGCCGCTATGAAAAAAATGATAACTACAATCCTTTTCCTTATGCTGACACTTCTTTTCGTCGGCTGCGGAAAAGCCGATACCTCAGAGGTAGAAATCGATTATGGAACCTCTTCCCTTTATTCCAAAGAAGACATGGACGCCGCCATGAAGGTCATACGAAAACAGTTCCGTTCCTTTGAGGGCTGCGAATTACATAGCCTCTCCTATATATCCGATGAAACCTGCAGTGATCCCGATACTCTTGCATGGATGAACGATTTGCGAACGGAAAAAGACGAGAAAGAGCCCTTTACCCAATGCATCGCATTTGACAGCAGCTTCCGCTCACCGGAAAATGGCGGCGGCGCATGGGAAGCGAACGAAGAATACACCTGGTCCTGGTGGCTGGCCCGGAGCGAAGGCGGAAAATGGAAGCTCATGACCTGGGGATATTAAGGGAATTCCGCGGGGAATAAATGGCAAATGAAATATACTTCTTGACAGAAACAACAGCGATGGTATATAGTTTTCTTAAATAAAAGGGAGTAACTTACGCTTGCGAATCTGCGTTTGTGGCGTCGTCAATACGGTGGAAGCATCCGGTGTCACAAGAAAACAGTGAGACTTTTATTGCATATTTATGGTGCAATAAAGGTCTCTTTTTTTATACAAAAATTCCTGTTGGCAATACTTAGGAAAAAGGAGGAAATCATATGAAACAAATTTATCAGCAAACACCGGAAGAGGTTCTGAAACATGTGAACAGCAGAGAATCCGGACTTACCGGCGAAGAAGTAAAAAAAGCCAGAGAGATCTACGGCTGGAATGAACTTGCGGAAGGAAAAAAGAAAAGCATCCCACAGATTTTCTTTGAACAGTATCGGGATTTTCTGGTGCTTATTCTGATTGCGTCGGCAATCATATCCGGTGTGCTCGGAGACATGGAAAGCGCGCTCGTTATCCTGATCGTTATCACAATTAACGCAATTTTAGGAACTGTTCAGACCATAAAGGCAGAACAATCCCTGCAAAGCCTGAAGACGCTTGCCGGCCCGGAGGCCAAGGTATTGCGCGACGGCACAGTCATTCAGCTTTCGGCAAGAGAGCTGGTCATCGGGGATATCATCCTGCTTGAGGCTGGCGATATGATTCCGGCAGACGGAAGATTGATCGAGAACGCCAGTCTGAAGATTAACGAAAGCGCTCTTACCGGAGAAAGCCTTGCTGTAGAAAAAAGCCTGGATACTCTTTCCACAGAGGTTCCCCTTGGCGATCGAACCAATATGCTGTTCTCCGGAAGCTTTGTGACCTATGGCCGCGGCAGGGCAGTTGTGACTGCCATCGGAATGCAGACTGAGGTCGGGAAGATTGCCGGACTTTTGAAATCCACCTCAGAAAAGCAGACGCCTCTCCAAGTAAATCTGGAGGCCTTCGGAAAGAAGCTTTCCATCTTAATTCTGTTTTTCTGCGGAATCTTATTTGCCCTCAGCGTATTCCGGGGCGAACAACCCGGCAACGCCTTTCTGTTTGCCGTAGCGCTTGCGGTCGCTGCAATTCCGGAGGCCTTAAGCTCCATCGTCACCATAGTTCTTTCCTTTGGGACGCAGAAAATGGCGAAGGAACACGCTATCATTCGCAAGCTTCAGGCGGTGGAGGGGCTTGGAAGTGTCTCCATTATCTGTTCCGATAAAACAGGAACGCTTACCCAGAACAAGATGACCGTAGAGGATTATTATATAGATGAAAAACGGATTCCCGCGTCTGCCATTGATGTAATGGATCCGGCGCAGCGATATCTTCTGGACTGCAGTATTTTATGCAATGATTCAACCAATGAAAATGGAGTCGAAATCGGAGATCCCACAGAAACTGCTCTGATTAATCTGGGAAGCCGCTGCGGAATTCATGCCGCGGAAGTAAGAAACGCTTATCCCAGGAACGGAGAGCTTCCCTTTGACAGTGAACGTAAAATGATGTCAACCCTTCATAAGATAGACGGTGAGAATCGACTGATCGTAAAGGGCGCGGTAGACTGTCTCCTTGAACGGACGGAACAAATCTGGACCAAAGAGGGCGTCCGGGAAATGACAGCGGACGATAAAGAGAAAATCCAAAAACAGAATCAGGAATTTTCCATGGAAGGACTCCGCGTGCTTGCCTTTACCTACCGGCCACTTCCGGAAAAACATCTCTTAACCGCCGAAGATGAAAATCATCTAATCTTCCTGGGTCTGATCGCTATGATGGATCCGCCAAGAGAAGAATCGAAGACAGCGGTTGCCGAATGTATCAGAGCCGGAATCCGGCCGGTTATGATCACCGGGGATCATAAGATAACAGCGGCGGCAATTGCGAAAAGAATCGGCATTTTACAAGACTTATCTGAAGCCTGCGAGGGAGCGGATATTGAACATTTAAGCGATGAGGAGCTAAAAGCGCTGGTTCCGAATATTTCGGTGTACGCAAGGGTATCCCCGGAGCATAAGATCCGTATTGTCCGCGCATGGCAGGAAAGAGGTATGATTGTCGCAATGACCGGAGACGGCGTCAATGACGCCCCCGCGCTGAAGCAGGCAGACATTGGCGTTGCCATGGGAATCACCGGAACAGAGGTTGCCAAGGATGCCGCAGCGATGGTGCTTACCGATGATAACTTCGCAACAATTGTAAAGGCCGTGGAAAATGGCCGTAACGTCTATCGGAATATTAAGTACGCAATCCAGTTTCTGTTATCCGGAAACTTCGGAGCAATCCTGACGGTTCTTTGCGCGTCGATAGCAGGCTTTCCGGTTCCGTTTGCACCGGTACATCTGCTGTTTATCAATCTTCTGACAGACAGCCTTCCGGCAATTGCCCTGGGCGTAGAGCCCCATAGCAGCGAGGTCATGAAGGAAAAGCCGCGCGCTGCGGGTGAGTCGATTCTGACAAAAGATTTTCTCAGCAAAATCGGCCTGGAGGGCCTGGTCATCGGTATCATGACGATGGTTGGATTTCTGACCGGATACCATCAGAACGGCGCGCTGCTTGGAAGCACGTATGCATTTGGAACCCTTTGCCTGTCGCGTCTGTTCCACGGCTTTAACTGCAAATCCGATCACCCGGTTCTCTTTACCAGCCGCTTCTTTCACAATCCCTGGCTGCTGGGGGCCTTTGCTTTGGGCGCAGTGCTTATCACAGCCGTACTGACCCTTCCCGGCCTTCATCTCCTGTTTAAGGTGGAATCCCTGAACCTGACGCAGCTTGGCCAGGTATACCTGTATGCAGTTATCAGTCTTTTGCTCATTCAGGCGCTGAAATGGATTCGTATGAAATTAAAAAAGAATGGAGAAAACAATGGATCTAAATAACTTATCCATGAAAAAAATCCGCGAACTCATCGTATTTACCGCATTTCTTGTCATTGCGCTGTGGAAATTCGATATCGTGATCGACGTAATAAAAACCATCTGGGACATTCTGTCTCCCTTTGCGCTGGGAGGCGCCATCGCCTTTGTCATCAATGTCCCCATGAACTTCTTAGAAAAGAAGCTCTTTGGAAACGCAAAGGAAAAAGGAACGAAGGCCGCCGAAAAATTCGCGCGGCCCATAAGTCTGCTTCTCACCCTTACCGGGATTGTCGTCCTCCTTGTCCTCGTGATGTTTGGAGTCATTCCCCAGCTTACCAGAACCATCGGAACTCTAATCACAAACATCACTGCCTTTATTCCTCAGATGCAGGCCTGGATCCTGGAATTTTCACACAATAACCAGGAAATCGTGCAGCTGGTAAACCAGATCCGGTTTGATCCGGACCAGGCCGTCAGATGGGGAATGGGCCTTCTGGGAAAAGGAACCGGAAATGTGATGAACACAACCATACTGGCTGTCGGCTCCATCGTCAGCAGTATCACGACCTTTTTTATCGCATTTTCTTTTGCCTGTTATATTCTGTTTCAGAAGGAAAAATTGCGTATCCAGGTAAGGAAGGTCTTTTTTGCCTTTCTCCCAAAAGAAAAGGCGGAGGCTTCCCTTCGAATCTGTTCCCTGACCTATCGGACCTTTGCAAATTTTCTTACCGGACAGTGCCTGGAAGCGGTGATTCTCGGAAGTATGTTTCTTCTTGTCTTAAGTATTTTAAAAATGCCCTATGCGCTTTTAATCGGAATTCTGATTGCGTTTACCGCTTTAATTCCCATTTTCGGCGCATTCATAGGCTGTGCAACGGCAGCCTTTCTCATTTTCATGGTAAGTCCCAAACAGGCTGTTTTGTTTATTCTTGTATTTCTGATTCTTCAACAGCTGGAGGGAAATCTGATTTATCCTCATGTAGTCGGCGGCTCTGTCGGGCTGCCCTCCATCTGGGTGCTTGCGGCTGTGACAATTGGCGGAAATCTGATGGGAATTGTGGGAATGCTTGTCTTTATCCCACTGACCTCCGTTTTGTACACCCTTTTCCGGGAGTACGTATATCTGCGCCTGAAAAAACGGCACATAAACTGGCAAAATTTTTCTTGACCCCTCTTTTTCTCCGCGTTACTATAAGAAAGATTTAAAATCGTATTCTTATGACATCGAAAAGGAGAGCCTGCTATCTATGTTAGATCTGACCGAAGGGCGCCCGTTCCGGGCGCTTCTTATCTTTGCCTTTCCGGTAATCGGAGGCAACCTGTTCCAGTTATTTTACACGCTGGCAGATTCTGTCATTGTGGGACGGACGCTGGGCGCCGACGCGCTGGCTGCCGTGGGCGCCACCAGTATGATTGTATATTTTGTACTCTGCTTTATCCAAGGCTTTACCAATGGCTTCGGTATCTGTCTGGGCCAGCGGTTCGGCGCAAAAGACACAGTCGGTATGCGCAGAAGCGTAGCTGCGTCCACCCTGTTAAGCATCCTTTTTACCATTTTCGTAACACTGGTTTGCTGCGCGCTCTCCCGCCCGATCCTGGACTGGATCCATACGCCGGAGGATATCTATCAGCAGGCCTATGACTATATGTTCGTTATCCTGCTTGGCACCGCCGCGCCGGTCTTCTACAATCTGATCTCCAATCTGCTCCGGGCTCTCGGCGACAGCCGGACACCCCTGTACTTTCTGATCTTTTCTTCGCTCTTAAATGTGGTTCTTGATATCGTTTTTATCGTCCCACTGCACATGGGCGTAGCAGGCGCTGCCTGGGCGACGGTACTGTCCCAGTTTATTTCGGCCTTTTTGTGCCTGATTGCGGGTTTACGTTCCTTTGAAATACTGCGGCTCCACCGGACGGATTTTCACGGCATCGGCACGGATCTTATCTCCCATCTGAAAATCGGTTTTCCCATGGGCTTCCAGATGTCTGTCATGTGCATCGGCCAGATCTCCATGCAGTCTACCGTCAACGCGCTGGGATCTGCGGCAGTCGCCGGCTATACAGCCGCTACCAAGGCCGATCAGGTATCCGTTCTGGTCAATAACGCCATGATGACCGCTATCTCCAACTATGTGGCCCAAAACTATGGAGCCGGTAAAAAGGACAGAATTCTGGCAGGCGTCCGGGCTTCTCTGCTCCAGACGGAGGCCCTAAATCTCCTGATGTGCGCCGGAATCATTCTGCTGCGCCACCCCATTGTAACACTCTTTATCGCAAATCCCAGTGATGAAATCTTCTCCTACGCCAACGGCTATCTGCTGACCGTAGCTCCCTTCTACTGGTTGCTGGGACTTCTGGCTGTCTACCGAACCAGCATCCAGAGCATGCAGAATGGTACTGCTCCCTTTGCCGCCTGTATGATTGAACTTGTCATGCGTCTGGCCGCCACCATTGGCCTTACGGCAGCTATCGGCTATATGGGCGTCTGTCTGGCCAGTCCTCTGGCCTGGGCCGGAGCCTGCGGACTGCTGATTCCGGTATATTACCGGATGATCCGAACTCTGAATTTTGCTGATACTTAAGCAGTTATGGTTTTCTTTCTTACGCTGGCTAAGTCTCCCACACCGGTTCTGTCTCCCGGCTGTCCCGCTCCTGTTCCACGCGCTCAGCGGTATTGCGGATAGCCGCCTCATGACCTGTCAGGGCTGCGAAGGGGGAGAACTGGGCCGCCCGATCAGCGCGGGACATCTGGGGATGTACCGTGGACTGGTGGTGCGGTAAATGGATGATATCTTCGTATGAATCTGATTTTCCCATAAATCAAAATCTTCTTTCTAAATGATTTTCTTTCTGATTTTCCGCATAACAAGCGGCAGCTCTGCCCTAGGCCCGGTGGCCTCCGATCTGGCTGTTCCGGTGCTGGGCGGTGGCTCCTTCCTGCAGGTTCGCTCCCTTCAGGATTGCGTTTTTTCCATATCGTTTCTTGATGTCCAACATGGCTTTCTGCAACCGTTTTTCTTTTTCTAAAGCCTCTTTCTGCGCTTCCGTTTCCTTTTTTTCTGCCTCATAATCGGTAAACAGGCTGAGCTGCTCATAGGTCTCTTTCTTCTGTACGTTCTCTTCCCGCACCAGATGATTGGCCGTCACTGTAATCCGACGTACCAGAAGCTTCGGATCCACAATCCGGGCATACAATTCCGACACTGCCCTCACCAGAAGCTCTGCAGAAGCTGTCTGGCACTCCAGACGGCTCGACCCGTGAGCATGCTTAGGAACCCGGCGTCCATATCGGTCCACGGTAATTTTCCCATGATAATTCTTTCTGCGCTCCGGATCCGTCAGATTCTCTATATCGTATCCAACCGTCAGCACCAGCTGATCGGTCACCAATCCTTTATCCACCAGATCCAGCGCCAGCAAATCGGTCATCTCCCGGACCACCATCCGGGCTTTTTCATATTCATAAGGATACTGCAGCACCTGACCGGAAACTATACTGTTGTTCTCCGGCTTATATGCCTTGATCTCCGGGATCGTACAGGGCTCCCAGCCCCAGGCGTGATCGATCAGAAGCTCCGCGTTGACGCCAAACATTTTATAAAGAAGCTCTTCGTTGTAGTAATCGCCTGGCTTTCCTATAGAACAGCGGGCGACATCACCCATGGTATATATGCCCTGCTCCTGAAGCTTTCTGGCATAGCCGGGACCCACCCGCCAGAAATCCGTCAGCGGCCGGTGTGTCCAGAGCTTCTGCCGATAGGACATCTCATCCAGCTCCGCAATCCGGATTCCGTCTGCATCCGGTCTGGCATGCTTAGCCAGGATATCCATGGCTATCTTGCACAGATACAGATTCGTTCCGATCCCGGCTGTAGCTGTAATACCTGTCTCCCGGTAAACGGAACGAATCATCTCTGTGGCCAGCTCCCGGGGCGTCTTCCGGTAGGTATGCAGATAAGTGCTCACATCCATAAATACCTCGTCGATGGAATAGACATGCATATCCTCCGGCGCAATATAGTTCAGATATATCTCATATATTTGCGAGCTGTATTCCAGATAATACGCCATACGGGGCGTCGCTACAATGTAATCCAGCGCGTATTCCGGATGTGCCGCCAGCTCTGCCGCATCGGAGGATGAGCCTGCAAACCTTCCTCCCGGCGCCCGCCGAAGCCGTTCCGCATTGACCGCACGTACTCTCTCTACTACCTCGAAAAGCCTGGCCCGTCCAGAGATCCCGTATGCCTTCAGCGCAGGCGTCACTGCCAGACAGATGGTTTTTTCCGTCCGCTCCGGATCTGCCACCACCAGATTCGTCGTCAGCGGATCCAGTCCCCGTTCCCGACATTCCACAGAGGCATAGAAGGATTTTAAATCAATCGCCACATAGCAATGTTCTTTTCCCATTTTTCCAAACACCTCCAACCGCTTCCGGTGTCGATTTTCTTATTATGCTTATTATTTTTGTCCTTATTATAAAACAGCCGCATCTTATTTTTAAGAACGGATGTTCGATTTTTATCTGTTTTTCTGTCCCACCTGCCAGAACGCCACCGCGCTGGCCGCCGCCACATTCAGGGAATCTACCCCGTGGGACATAGGAATTTTTACCGTATAATCGCAGTCCGCAATGGTAGAAGCAGCCAGGCCGTCCCCCTCGGTTCCCAGAATCAGTGCCAGCTTTTCCTCACTCATCAGATCCGGATCATCAATACTGACCGAATCGTCCTTCAAAGCCAGGGCTGCGGTTTTAAAGCCAAGCTCCCGCAACAGTCCGATTCCTTTTTCCGGCCAGTCCTCTTTGTCGAAAAAGGTCCAGGGAATCTGAAATACTGTTCCCATACTGACCCGAACCGCCCGGCGGTAAAGGGGATTGCTGCAATCGAAGGTCAGAAGCACCGCATCCATATGAAGGGCAGCCGCGGAACGGAAAATAGCGCCCACATTCGTAGGATTTACCACATTTTCCAGAATGGCAATACGCCGGGCGTTCCCGCACACCTTCCGCACAGACGGAAGGGCTTTCCGGTACATGGCACAGAGCATTCCCCTGGTCAGCTTAAAGCCTGTAAGCTGCGCCAGAACCTCCATTTCCGCCGTGTATACTGGAATATTTCCCAACCGCTCCAGAACCGTCCTTGCTTCTCCCGCAAGCTGCCGTTTTTCCACCAGGCAGGACACCGGCTCATACCCTGCATCCAGCGCCCGTTCGATGACTCTGGGGCTTTCCGCGATAAACATTCCTTCCTTCGGGTTTGCCCGGTTGACTAACTGATTTTCGCTGGTACGCGCGTAGATATCCAGCTCCGGCGCGTCAAAATTACTGATTTCTATGATATGAGACATATTCTTTTCCTTTTCTTATCCACAAAAACGGACTGAATTTTATTCCCCATTCAGTCCGTTTTCCTTTTATACTATCTCTCGTTTTCTGTTAATTATGGTAAATCACCTCGCCCTGCATCCACACCACGCCTTTAAAGCGACGGCCCACTGCCGGTTCACCCAGCAGATCGTCCTTGTTGATGCAGACCTCGAAGACCAGATCGTGGCTCTCCAGCGTCAGAACATAGATCCATTCCTTTGTCAGGCTGTTCTGCACAAGATGATACTCGAGAATCTCTCCCAGCACATTATAATGGTCGCACTCCACGCCGTAAGGCATAAAATACGTAGACACAATCGAGAAGACGTCCTCATGGGCGATCCGCCGTGAAATCATGGAATAGGTGTCCATGTCCTCAATGGTCAGGTTCTCGATGGCCTCCTCATCCCCCTCACGGGCGGCTTTGATAAGCTTCGTCCGCTGCAGAATTGCCTTCGTGTTCTCCTCCGGCGTCAGGCTCTGGGCCACCGGCAGAAGAATCTTGCCTTCTGTGGACAATCCTGCGAATTTCAGTGTGACAGTGCAGGATGAGAAATGGCTCCGCCGCCGTTCACTCAAATAATCCGCCACATTTTGTACATAGAAAATGATCGTGACGCCCATGGCCAGATCGTCGATGACGCCCGCGTAGGATTCTTTCTCCGCATGGCGCTCGATGGTAATATTGTCGTAGAATTTCTCCTGTCTTCCCTGAAAATAGGGAAAATAATATTCGCTCTGATATTCTTCGCGGTCATTGTACTCCCCCCGCAGCATGATGCCCATGCCCGGTGCGAATTCCTTCCGCCGCTCTGAGAAATCGCGTCCTCCATACTCACCGGAAGTCCGCTCACTCTGGTAGCTTTCCTCTGTCATTTTCAACAGGTAATTCAATTCTTCTTTGGTCTGGATTCGGCTGAATCCGATGGCTCTCAGATATTCATGCACTGTAATCACCTCCTTCGGGATCCGTTATCCACAATTCCACCGGGTTATCCACTTTTGTGGAAAACCCGGTGAGTATGTGGATATCTTTTATCTGGAATCTTTTTTTATCGAATCTCTTTCATACCGCCCATGTACGGCTGCAGTGCCTCCGGAATACGAACGCTTCCGTCTGCCTGCAGATTATTCTCCAGGAATGCGATCAGCATACGCGGCGGAGCAACTACGGTATTATTTAATGTATGCGCGAAATACTTGCCCTTTTCCCCGTTGATACGGATTTTCAGACGGCGTGCCTGTGCGTCGCCCAGGTTGGAGCAGCTTCCTACCTCGAAGTACTTCTTCTGACGCGGAGACCATGCTTCTACGTCTACAGACTTCACCTTCAGGTCAGCCAGGTCACCGGAGCAGCACTCCAGCGTACGTACCGGGATGTCCATGGAGCGGAACAGGTCTACGGTATTCTGCCACAGACGATCAAACCACATCTTGCTGTCCTCCGGCTCGCAGACTACGATCATTTCCTGCTTTTCAAACTGGTGAATACGGTATACGCCTCTCTCCTCCAGGCCGTGGGCACCCTTCTCCTTACGGAAGCACGGAGAATAGCTGGTCAGAGTCTTTGGCAGCTCATCCTTCTGCAGGATGCTGTCGATGAATTTTCCGATCATAGAATGCTCGCTGGTACCGATCAGATACAAATCCTCGCCCTCGATCTTGTACATCATAGCGTCCATCTCCGCAAAGCTCATAACGCCGGTAACCACGTTGCTGCGGATCATGAAAGGCGGTACGCAATAGGTAAAGCCTCTGTTAATCATGAAATCACGGGCATAGGCCAGCACTGCGGAATGCAGTCTCGCAATATCGCCCATCAGGTAATAGAATCCGTTTCCGGCTACCTTTCTTGCGCTGTCCAAATCGATGCCGTTGAAACGCTCCATAATCTCGGTGTGGTACGGAATCTCGAAATCCGGAACTACCGGCTCGCCGTAACGCTGAACCTCTACGTTCTCGCTGTCGTCTTTCCCGATCGGTACACTCGGGTCAATGATGTTCGGGATAGTCATCATATCCTTCAGGATCTTCTCATCCAGCTCTTTTTCCTTCTCGGAAAGCTCTGCCAGACGGTCTGCCTCTGCAGCTACCTGCTTCTTAACTTCCTCTGCCTCTTCCTTCTTGCCCTGGCCCATCAGCGCGCCGATCTGCTTGGACAGCTTGTTACGCTCTGCACGTAAGCTGTCTGCTTCCTGCTGAGCAGCTCTCTTCTGCGCATCCAGCTCGATGACCTCGTCTACCAGGCCCAGCTTCTGATCCTGGAACTTATTGCGGATGTTCTGTTTTACGATTTCCGGGTTCTCTCTGACAAATTTTATATCCAGCATGTTTTTTCTCCTTTACTGCTTTCGATACTTAATTTTGCGTCAATCGCACAAGCACGTTGACTCTCTAATGCTCACTTAATCATATAATATCTCTGTGTTTTTTTCAAGCCTGGCTTTTGGCTTTATCCAGGGCTTTCTGCTCGTCCTCGGAGAGAAGGATTTCACTTTCTCCGTTTTTAATTTCCTTGATGTAGGAATAACCGCCTTCGTTACCATAGACGGAATTGATCAGAAATCCGTTATTTTCCTGATCCAGCAGGGCCAAAGCAAAGCTCAAATCACCGCTCATTTCACGAAAGGCATTGTACTTTACCATTCCCATTTTCTGGAAAGTAATTTTCTGGTTCTTGCGGAGGCCAATGATATCTTCACGCAGAATATGGTTCATCTGGTCCACCTTCTCTGCCTTTTCGATACAGGATAAAATAGTTTCCTCCAGGCTTTCCGCATCTTTGCCGCGCATGTAGCGATCCAGCTTGCGACGTAACTTTTTCAGTTTACATAATGTCACAATTATTAAAATCAACAAAATCAGAATCAACGCCAGCATTCCGGCCAGAATGTAGGCTGTATCGATCCCGGTTACCTGATAGACGTACTTTAAAATCGGACTCATCTTAGTGTTCTCCTTTCCTTGATCTGCGCGTGTTTTCAGCGCATCCAGGGATCCCCGTAGGGGATTTCCTTGATCTGCGCGTGTTTTCAGCGCATCCAGGGAGCCCCGTAGGGGATTTCCTTAATTTGCGCATGTTTCCAGCGCATATAGGAATCCCCGTAGGGGATTTCTCCTCTAATTCTTTCTGGTAATGGCTTCAAAGATTCTCTCCAGATCCTCCCGGGAGTAGTATTCGATCTCGATCTTTCCTTTTCCCTTGGCCTTCTGTTTGATCGATACCTTCGTTCCCATAGCCGCTTTCATTTTTTCTTCCAGATCATTGTAAATGAAATCGTCCACCGGATCAGTCTTCGGTTTTTCCGGCTTATTTTCCTGGATTTTCTTTACCAGTTTTTCTACTTCACGGACACTCAGCTTTTCGTCAAATACTCTGGTAGCTATATTGACCTGCAGCTCCGGATCTTCAATTCCCAGCAATGCTCTGGCATGACCGGTACTTAGCATGTCGTCAATGAGCATCTGTTGTACCCGTTCATCCAGCTTCAGAAGACGCATGGAGTTGGTGACAGCGGCACGGCTTTTCGATACTCGCTCCGCCACTTCGTCCTGCTTCAGATGAAATTCGTTCAACAGTTTTTTGTAGGCTAAAGCTTCCTCGATGGGGTTCAGGTTTTCTCTCTGGATGTTCTCGATCAGGGAGATTTCCATGATTTCCAGATCCGTGTATTTCTTAATAATGACCGGAACTTCTTTTAAGCCCGCCATCTTGGCTGCGCGCCAACGGCGTTCGCCTGCGATAATTTCATAGAAACCGTTCTTCTCCTGAACCACCAGTGGCTGGATAACGCCGAACTGTTTGATGGATTCTGCCAGCTCCGCGAGGGAATCTTCATCGAACTGCTTTCTAGGCTGATCCTCTCTCGGTCCTATCTTGGAAAGCTTTACTTTCTGCTCAACTGGTTTTTCTACCACCTTCTCTACTATTTTTTCTACTACTTTCGTCTTTTCCTGAGGCGCTGGTTTGATCGTCTCCGGAATCAGACTGTCCAGACCCTTTCCGAGTCCTCCTCTTCTTGCAGCCATGCCTGCTCCTTTCTATTCTTGCTACTGTTCACTTCATTCACGCTAATCGTTTCGTGTGAAAATGACTGAGAACAGTAATATGCCTTTTCATTTTATACTTATATCCTTTTCATGCTTTGTAATGTAAGTATTCATAAACAGGTTTTATCTGCTCTTATTCCTCCGGACGGTTAATGACCTCCTCGGCCAGGGCACGATAACTTTCTGCGCCGGTAGATTTGGGATCGTAGACTGTGATCGGATATCCATGGCTGGGCGCCTCAGCCAGACGTACGTTTCGTGGGATGATGGTGCTGTATACTTTCTGCTTGACGTTGGCACGGACATTTTCTACTACCTGCAACGACAGGTTGGTGCGGGCGTCAAACATAGTGAATACGATACCCTCGATGTCCAGGTACGGATTCAGACGTTCACGAACCAGATTGATCGTGTGTATTAGCTGGCTTAAGCCTTCCAGAGCATAGTATTCGCACTGGATCGGAACCAGGACAGTGTCAGCAGTGGTCATGGCATTGATCGTCAACAGATTCAGAGACGGCGGACAATCAATGATGATAAAATCATATCGATCACGGATCGTTTCTACCGCCTTCTTAATAATGAATTCTTTTTCATTAATTCCAATCAGTTCGATCTCAGCGGCTGCCAGATCCACATTCGACGGAATCAAATGAAGATTTTCAAATTCCGTATATTCGATACAGTCCTGGATTTCTTTTTCTCCCAGAATCAGGTCATAGATGGTCGTTTCAACCTGATTTTTGTCAACTCCCACTCCGCTGGTGGCATTTCCCTGGGGATCACTGTCTATCAGAAGTACTTTTTTTCCTTTTTCGGCCAGAGCCGCAGCCAGGTTAATCGATGTTGTAGTTTTGCCAACGCCACCTTTCTGATTGGCAACTGCTATGATTCTTCCCATTTTGTTCTCCTTCGATCAAAGGTAGGGCGCAGATTGCCTTGCCTTCGAGAGATGTTTCACGTGAAACATTTAAGCTATATTTTCGTTTTGTCGCGTTAAAATTTATTATAACACAGGATATTTTAGATTGCTATACAGAAACAAATTTTCCCTTATAATGCCTTCCGAGGACAAGCTTTGACACATTCCATACAAAGAATACATTCTGTGCCGTTCTTTCGTTTTCTGGAATTGTCTGTAATATCCACATCCATCGGACACACTCTTTTGCACTTTCCACAGGAAATACATTTTTCCACATTACATTTGACACGAACCAGAGAAAAATAACTTGCAGGCTTCAGAAATACCGTGATCGGACAGAGATATTTACAAAAGGCCCGGTTATCCTTGAAAAGAAAAGCAAGTATAATTCCAATTACGTAATAAAGAATATTTCCGATCACAAAACTCCAAAACATAATGCGCTCCAGATGTCCCACCTGAAGCAAAAATAGGGAAGCTACAAAAATCAATGATATTCCAAATGTGACATAACGTAACTTTTCCCATTTTGTATTACGTGAAGTCTGGGGAATTCTGTAGGGAAGGAAATCCAGAACCATGGCTGTCCAACAAGCATAGCCGCACCAGCCTCTTCCAAAAACAAGCGCCCCAAATATTTTTGCAACGGCATAATGTATCGTTGCCGCTTCAAATACACCGGTAAACAGATAATACCAAAATCCCTCGATCTGCATATTTTCTCCGCAAATCAAGCCCAAATACACGAGCATATAGAGACCAACCAATAGTTGTACCATATGTCTGGCATATCGATAGTTTCTTTGAAAGAGCAGTAATCCAACTGCCAACACGGTACCTATGTAAGAAAAATTAAACAAGTAAAATACCTGTTCCTTTGTCAGCCACAAAATCACCGCTATACTTTCAAATATCAGCCAAAGTCCAACCGGAATATACCATCTTTGACGTTTCACTTTTGCTCCTTCTCTCTATTTATCTGATAAATGTGCCAACCGATGTTCCTCACTATTTTTGTAATCTCCGTGCGTATGCCCATGTTTCTTTTCTGATGTGATATGATGATGTTCATGTGTATGAGTAATGATATGGGTATGAATTCTTCCGTTATGAACATGAACAACGATATGGGAATGCTCATGTAAATGATATCTTACCATAGTGTCATACACAATCATAATGCTACCAATCATCATAAAGATGAGTCCTACAAAATAAGCGGTTGTAAGTTCTTCTCCATTTATAAGAAAGGCTAAAAATGTACCTACAAAGGGTGCCACCGCATAATATGCGCTTGTTTTTGCCGCTCCCAAATCCTTCTGTGCCCTGATATACATAAAGATACTAAGTCCATACGCTACAAATCCAAGCAGCATGGCAAGCATCATATACTTCCATTCCGGAATATGCTCTCTTAAAATAAAGGAAATCACCAGAGAACCACCGCCTGAGAAGATTCCCTTTAAAAACACGATTTCATAAGTACTCTTATCTGAAATCTTTCTGGTACAATTATTTTCCAGTCCCCAACAGCAGGTCGCCAGAATAACAAACAGAGAACCGAGAGAAAACTGAAAACTACCGCTTCCTTCAAAGGAAAGCACAATACTGGATACTGTAATAAAACCAATCGCTGCCCAGAGCCTGGCCGTCACCTTCTCCTTAAATACCAGCAGCGCAATCAGCGTTGTTGTTACAATTTCGAAATTTTCCAATAGCGAAGCGTTTGACACGGATCCGATACGGATTCCAATCATCAGAAATATAGGCGCTGCGATATCCAGCACGATCATTCCTATGGTATATGGAAGATCCTTTTTTGTCAGCCTTTCTAACTTATCCTCCCCTTTTATATGAAACAAATACAGAAATCCAACTCCGATTCCGGCGCCAAGATATAGAAACGCAGCCATCAACGTAGGCGGTATCTGATTTAGAAGAATTTTTGAAAACGGGGTATTGATTGCATAGAAAATAGCTGCAAGTAACGCCAGCACCACTGCTATTGCCTGTCTCTTTTTATTCATACTACCACCTTAGCTTTTTTCTTAAGTCCTGAAACAAACATTGCTGCAATTCCCAGCAGCAAATAAATCAGAGCATATAAAACAAAGACCGTTTCATTTTTATCAAAAATACTCCAGGCTCCGGCTAAAAAGAGCACTGCAGTTATAACCGGAACAATCCACAGCTCTTTTCTGTCTTTTCCTGCATACACGCCGGCAAGGATCGAGTAAATTGGATTTCCCAGATAAAACAGAATAAAACAAACCGCCATTCCATTGTCACCCTTTACAAAAGAAACCGCAAGCCAGGGCAATATCAGCATAACCAAAGCTGATACCAGAATCCAGAACACCACTTTTTTCATCGCTTTTCTCCCTTTTCCACGTCATTCAACCCTTCTCATGCTTTTCAAAATACGCATTTAAAATCACCAGACTTTCCTCGCGCAGTACACCTGCCGTAACCTGTGGCTGCCAGAAAGAATTGTCAAATACCATTTTAGAACAATTACATCCTTCATTTCCAAGGATTTTCTCCAGTTCCATATTACTTGCAGCATAAACCAGACGTCCCAGTTTTACCCACACCATTGCGCCACTGCACATAAAGCAAGGTTCACAGCTGGAATACATGGTATACTCCTGTAAATCCGTGATACCAGTCTGAGCGCAGAATTCACGAATCAGACCAGCTTCCCCATGAAACGTAGGATCGTGTCTGGTGTAAATTTGATTTTCATTGGTAAAAACCATCTCATTGTCCTTGACAAGTACAGCGCCAAAAGGCTCATTGCCATGCTCCACTGCCAACATGGAAAGCTCGATCGCTTTTCTCATAAAAACTTCATCTTGCATATCTCATTTGCTCCCCTCATCATTCATTTCTAATCCTATTCTAACACCAGAATATTCAAAAAGCCACCTGCAACTTTGCAATAGGAATTTATTTTGTTATCAAATACGATTATTTTTACTGTCATTTCTTGAAGTCCAGAAATATAAATCCTCCTCCCGGTGGGGAGGAGGATTTTTGTTTCGTCCATTGTTTGTTTGTAAATCATCACATGTTTCACGTGAAACATCTCACACTCTTAATGCAGCGGCTCCTTGGTTGGCATTCCTGCCTTTCTCGGATATTTCTTTGCCGTCGCCTTCACTTTTTCAATATACAGTAGACAGCGATACATATCTGAACCCGGCAGCATGAATTCCTTCCGCTGTCCAATCCATCCACCCAGAATCTCCACAGCCTTCCCGGCAGCTTCAATCTCCTCCTGTATCTTTCCGGATTTATAGGGTACGAATGCTCCGCCCACCTTCACAAAGGGCAGACAATACTCCGAAAGAGACGCCAAATTTGCCACTGCCCGGGAAACGCAGCAATCGTACTGCTCTCGGTACTCTGCTTTCTTTGCGTATTCTTCCGCTCTTCCATGCAGAGCTTCTACCTGCTCCAGTCCAAGCGCGTCTACAACTTCCTGTAAAAATTTCACTCTCTTGTTCAGGGAATCCAATAGTGTCACCTGAAGCTGTGGGTACACGATTTTCAAAGGAATTCCCGGAAAGCCTGCGCCAGTTCCCACATCGATCCATTTTTCGTTGTCGCCCAGCTCCCGCACTTCCTTTATCATCACACTGTCAATGAAATGCTTCTGCACCACTTCTTCAAATTCTGTAATGGCAGTCAGGTTCATCACTTCATTTTTTGCGATCAGCATCTCATAATACTGCTCAAACTGCTCCGCCTGCTTTTCGCTCAGTTCTATTTGAATTTTGGAGAATTCGTCCCGAATATACGCTCTCTTATCCATGTTCTATTTCCTTATATTATGCTTTTCTATTTCAGATGCTTTTTCTTACTTACCTATCCTTTAAAATTCTGAAAAAGTGTCATCCATATTTTTACATTTATATCAGTATCCATTCTATTTATTTTTTATGCTCCAGCCACACCAACAGCACCGATATATCCGCTGGCGACACGCCCGAAATTCTCGACGCCTGTCCGATAGACAAGGGCCGTACCGCCGTCAACTTTTGCCTTGCTTCTGTCCGCAGACTGGGCACATCGTCATAATTCAAATCTTCCGGAATCTTTTTATTTTCCAATTTTTGGAATTGTTCTACCTGTCTCATCTGTCGCTGAATATAGCCATCGTATTTCATATGGATATTTACCTGCTCGACCACGCCGCGCATCAACTCCGGCCTTTGCGGATCCAATGGCGCCAGGATCTCATAGCTGAGCTCCGGTCGCTTAATCAGCTCCGCCAGAGAAATACCGGAATTCAGCGGTGTACTGCCATGCTCGACCAGAAGCTCCTGCACTTTCTCAGATGTTCCCACGAAGACCTTCTCTACCCTCGCAATTTCCTCCGCAATCTGCCGCTCCTTTTTTAGCAATTTCTGATACCGCTCCTCGGAAATCAGTCCCATCTCATGGCCAATCTTCGTCAAACGCAGATCCGCGTTATCCTGTCGCAGAAGCAGACGGTATTCGGCACGGGACGTCATCATTCGATAAGGCTCCCTATTTTCCTTCGTTACCAGGTCGTCGATCAGAACGCCTATATAGGCCTGGGAGCGATCCAGGATTAGCGGTTCTTCGCCAAGCACGCTTCGCCCCGCGTTGATTCCTGCGATCAGACCCTGAGCCGCCGCCTCCTCATATCCGGAGCTGCCATTAAACTGACCGCCGCTGAACAGGCCGTGCAGCTTTTTAAATTCCAGGGTCGGATAGAGCTGTCTTGCGTCGATACAGTCATACTCAATGGCATAGGCATTTCGTACGATCCGCACATGCTCCAGACCGGCCACTGAGGAATACATGGCGTGCTGCACATCCTCCGGAAGAGAGCTGGACATGCCGCCCACATACATTTCGTTTGTATACAGGCCCTCCGGCTCCAGAAATACCTGATGCCGGTTCTTATCGGCAAAGCGTACTATCTTGTCCTCAATGGACGGACAGTACCGGGGACCGGTTCCCTCGATCATACCGGAATACAGAGGAGAGCGATCAAGATTATCCCGGATAATCTGATGGGTCTTCTCATTGGTATAGGTCAGCCAACAGCTAATCTGGGGCTTCTGAATCTCATCCGGATCGGTCGTAAAGGAGAACGGCACAATCTCCTCATCCCCAAGCTGCTCCTGCATTTTACTGAAATCAATGGAACGCTTATCTACACGGGCCGGTGTTCCGGTCTTAAAACGATACATCTCAATCCCCAGCTTTTTTAAAGAATCTGTCAGATGGGTCGCTGCCTGCAGACCGTTCGGCCCTGTGTAATTGCTGATATCACCATAGATACAGCGCGCCCGCAGATAGGTTCCGGTACAGAGTACCACTGCCTGAGACTCATAGATGGCTCCCGAGGTAGTTTTCACGCCTTTGACGACGCCATCCTCTGCCAGGATTTCCGCCACCTCTGCCTGCACAATAGACAGATGGTCCGTGTTCTCCAGTACCCGGCGCATACTGCGGCTGTATTCCGCCTTGTCCGCCTGCGCCCGCAGGGAATGAACTGCCGGTCCCTTAGATACATTCAGCATTTTCGACTGAATAAAGGTCCGGTCAATATTTTTACCCATTTCTCCGCCCAGCGCGTCAATTTCCCGCACCAGATGTCCTTTGGAGCTTCCGCCTATGTTGGGATTGCAGGGCATCAATGCGATGCTGTCCACACTTACTGTAAAGATAATCGTTTCCAGTCCCATTCTTGCACAGGCAAGAGCAGCCTCACAGCCTGCGTGGCCTGCGCCCACTACTACTACCTGACAGGTTTCCCGATATACATTCTTCATATTCATCACCTGATCTCATATCTAAATTATCGTGATTACGCCATTTTTGCACCAAATGCTTCAGCCTGATCACCTTTTATTTTCCCATACAGAATTTTCCAAATATCTCGTTTGCCAGATCATCGCCAATCTCCTCGCCGATGATAAACCCAAGCGAAGTATACGCATCTTTCAAATCTATCGTAAAGAAATCCTCCGGCATTCCATTTTCGATGCTCTCGATCACCATGGAAAGGCTCTTGGATGCATCCATAAGCGCCTGCTTCTGGCGCAGATTCGTGATCAGCACCTCATCATTAAAATCCACTTCTCCCCGGAAGAACAGACTTCTTATCTTTTCTTCCAGCTCCTGAATGCCCGCTCCTTCCTTTGCGGAAATCACCAGAACCGGATGACCTGTCCTCTCCCGCATGATTTGCGGCGTAATCACCGGAGCCAGATCTGATTTATTCAGCAGCACTAATGCTTTTTTACCCTCCAGCAGCTTCAGAATCTCCTCGTCGCTCTCATCCAGCACCCGGGAGCTGTCCGCCACATAGAGGATCAAATCCGCATCCTCCGCCTGTTTTCTGGCCCTCTCCACACCGATCTGCTCTACCACATCTTCAGTGGAACGGATTCCGGCCGTATCCAGAAGCTGTAAAGATACCTCCCCGAGCTGCAGCTGCTCCTCCAGCACATCCCGGGTGGTTCCGGCAATCTCGGTTACGATGGCGCGTTCCTCCCCCAGAAGTACATTTAAAAGGGATGATTTTCCCGCGTTGGGCTTACCCAGGATAACGGTCTTGATTCCTTCCTTCAGCATCCGTCCACTCTCTGAACTTTTCAGCAGCCTCTCCACTTCTGCGGCAATTCCCCGCATTTTTTCCAGAAGCTCCTCGCTGTACCCATCCAGGCTGATATGCTCCGGATCATCCAGCGCTGCTTCCACAAAGGCCATCTCATATAGAATCTGTGCCCGCAGCTTCTCGATCTCCTGCCGCACGTTTCCCTTAAGCTGGGCCAGAGATGATTTGAGAGCCATTTCATTTTTCGACTGAATCAAATCCATGACGGCCTCTGCCTGGGACAGATCCATCCGCCCGTTCAAGAATGCCCGTTTGGTAAACTCCCCCGGCTCCGCGGCTCTGGCGCCATTTTTCAACACGGCCTCCAGAATCTTCTGCATCACCAGCCGTCCGCCGTGACAATCGATCTCCGCCGTATCCTCCGCCGTATAGCTGTGGGGACCACGCATCAGCATCACCAGCACCTCGTCCAGTACCTGTTCGCCATCTACGGCCATGCCGTAATGCACCGTATAACCAGGCTGTTCACTCATTACCTTTTTTTCGTTTTTCGGTCGAAATACTTTCTCCAACACCGCAAAGGCGTCCGTACCGCTGATTCGGATAATACCGATCCCGGCGCTTCCCATGGCCGTCGCAGCTGCTGCTATCGTATCTGTATGATTCATGTCCTGTCTTAACTCCGTTTAGAGAAAAAGGAACGCCTTAGCGTTCCTTTTTCTTATTATAATTTCGATTATAACGTCCTCTGTTCCGGTTACCGTAGTTGTCCAGCTTTACGCCTTCCTTTAAGGTAACCACCACGCGGCGATAAGGCTCCTCACCTTCGCTATGCGTGCATACAAACTTGTCATTCTGAAGCGCGGAATGAATCACCCGTCTCTCATAGGGATTCATGGGCTCTAAGGATACCGGTTTTCTGGTTCTCTTTACCTTCTGGGCAATGTTCTTTGCCAGATTTTCCAGAGTTGCCTTTCTGCGTTCCCTGTAATTCTCAGTATCCACCTTTACACGGATATAATCCTCGGTATTCTTATTAACCACCAGGCTGGAAAGATACTGGAGAGAATCCAGTGTCTGACCTCTCTTACCGATCAGAACGCCCATATCCGCACCGTCCAGGGTGATATTCATTTCTCTCTCCTGGGGATTCTGGGTGATAGCTACGGTCACTTCCATACCCATGGCGCCAAATACATCCTTCAGAAACTTCTCAACCGGAGCGGTATCTACCGGAATAGCCGGCTTCTCCGGCTTCGGAGCCGGTACGGGAGCGGAAGCTTCCTTCTTCTCCTCTTTCTTTACCTCCGGTTTTGCCTTCGGTGCCTCAGCTTTCGGTGCAGCCGGTTTCTTTACTTCTGCAGGCTTCTCCGGCTTTTTCGGCGCTTCTGCCTTCTTTACCGGTTCAACCGGCTTCGGAGTCTCTTTTTTCTCATTGACACGCTCCAGAAGCTTCTCCATCTCTTTATCAGCCTTCAGCTTGGCCTCAATCTCCTCATCGGATTTCTGATGGGCACGAATAACAGCCTTTCTTCCGCCGATTCCAAGAAAACCGGATGTGGGCTGTGTGATTACTTCGTAAGCGACCTTGTCTCTGGTGGTTCCAAGCTGAATCGCTGCTTCCAGAACCGCATCCTCGACTGTTTTTGCGGAAACCTCAATACTTTCCATATCAGACACCCCCGTCTTTTATTTCTTCTTGTTCTTCTCGTCAAACTTTTCTACCATTCTTGCCTTGGCTGCCAGACTTCCCGGCTTTGCCTCGGTGTTCTTATAGAATTCGGTAGAATCCTGAATCTGCTTTGCGCGCTCTGCGGCACTCAGCTCCGGCTTTTTATTCACGGATTTTACGCTGGTTCTTGCCACGTTGTTCAGCTTCTCAGGCGGCAAACCGTCCTTTTCGCGCTTGCGGTTATATTTCTCGATGTTCTTCTTGATTTCTTCATCAATATCCATCTTGGACAGATACTTGTTAATCACGAGCTGCTGGACCATACGAACCACACCGCTCATAACCCAGTACAGACCCACACCTACGGGAAGCACCGCACAGAAGTATACGGACATCAGCGGCATGAAGTTGTTCACGGCCTTCATGGACTGCATCATCTCGTTGTTGGAATCGTCGCCGCCATTGGCTGCTGCCTGGGGCATCAGACGGACGCTCATCCACTGGGTCAGACCTGCCAGTACCGGAATTGCGATAGCCGCGAGCAGGAACAGATAATTATGCTCACCCAGATACTGCTTTGCGCTGTACCACGGGGAATTGGCGATATTCAGTCCAAAGAAATTATTAAAACCGTCCAGAGTCTGACGCGCTGTCTCCATAACGGAGCTTAAGTCCGGAAATGCGGCTGCTACGCTGTCCCACTCTGCAGTGGACGCTTTATTCAGTACGTCAATGATGGTGTTCTCAGTAAAGCCCTGCTTCTTGAACTGCGCCGCACTCTTCAGACCCATAATGATGTCCTGGGCACCCTTGCTGTTCATCAGCTCAGTAACCAGCGGATAGTAAGCAGCTTTTACCTTATCTACATAAGCCGGAATTGCGTATACCACCCGGTATACAGCCAGCAGAACCGGCAACTGAATCAGAAGCGGCAGACAGCTTCCCGTCTGGGATGTGCCGTACTTTGCGTACACAGCCTTCATCTCGTCCTGCATCTTTACCATGGATACCTGATCCTGCTTACCCTGATACTTCTTCTGAATGGCCTGAATCTCCGGATTCATGCGGACAGACATTCTGGCAAACTTCTGCTGCTTATAAGTCAGCGGAATCATCAGAGTGTATACCACAATGGTAAATAAAATAATGGCCAGACCTACGCTGGGTGTTCCCATGGAATACAGTAAATCAAAAATACGCTCAATCAACCATCCCAGAATTGCCGCAAACTGGCTTAAAATCGGCGTCGCGTTCCGGGTCAAAAATAAACCTGTCAATGAATGAATCCTCCTTAACTATGGTACGGGATCATATCCACCACTGGAAAACGGGTTGCATCTTAAAATTCTCCAGGCGGCAAGAACGCTTCCTTTGACAGCTCCGTATTTCTGAATAGCTTCCAGACCATACTGAGAGCAGCTGGGATAATAAGGACACTTTGTACGTTTCATCGGCGATAGATATTTCTGATAAAATTGAATCAATCTGATCAATACAATTTTCATTCTTTTTTTAAAACTCCCTGAAGCTTTCCCAAGTGAAGCAGCGCGCTTTCGATCTCTCTCATTCCCCGATCCTTCGCGCTGACCCTTGCGATGACTACCATGTCCAAACCACTATTGAACATGTCTTCATGCAGTCTGTAACTTTCCCGAATCAATCTGGTGATTCTGTGCCGCACAATGCTGTTGCCAACCTTTTTGCTGACAGAAACACCGAGACGATTCTTCTCCAGACCGTTCTCCTTCACATATAGTACCAGATAACGGTTGGCACGGGACTTTCCTTCCTTATATAAAAGCTGAAAATCCCGGTTCTTTTTCAAAGATTCTGAATGCGGATACCTCATACACTCTCCACTTAAAGTCTCTACAAACTTAAAGAGAAAAAAAGGCCACATATATGCGGCCTACGCGGATAATTTCTTTCTTCCCTTTAATCTTCTGGCAGCTAATACCTTTCTTCCGCCAGGAGTGCTCATTCTAGCTCTAAATCCGTGAACCTTTGCTCTGGATCTTTTCTTCGGTTGAAATGTCATCTTCATGGTGCCTACACCTCCTATCTACAAAA
This sequence comes from Candidatus Dorea massiliensis AP6, assembly GCF_964245105.1. Taxonomy (NCBI): domain Bacteria; kingdom Bacillati; phylum Bacillota; class Clostridia; order Lachnospirales; family Lachnospiraceae; genus Dorea; species Candidatus Dorea massiliensis. Next base: position 88,423 of record NZ_CAXTKW010000014.1, read on the forward strand.
TATCATTTCAATTATATTCATAAAAGCCCATAAAGTCAAGCAATTTGGCGCTAAAATTCATTTTCTTCCCGGATTTTATATATCTTGTGGCTGTTTTTGAGTTATCCACAAGATGTGGATAAAATGTGGATAATAAGTGGATAACCTGATTTTTCTGCTTGATCGCAGTTCTGATTTGGTATATTATTGATTATAGGATAAATTGCTCTTTTTGGGCACTGAGGAGATAAATGATGAATCTGATAAAAGAAAAATGGAGCGAAATTCTCGAACACGTCCGGAAGGAACATGAACTTTCGGATATTTCCTTTGAGACCTGGCTGCTCCCACTGACAGTCTACAGCACTGACAATCATGTAGTGAAGATCATCGTTCCCATGGGCGAACAGATGATTACGTATTTGAATTCCAAATTTAAGACGCCGATTTTTGTGGCCATTGCCGAATTTACCGGCGAGAAATACGAAGTAGAATTCATCACTGAGAAAGAAGCCATGGAGCAGAAAATCACGGAAGTGCCTGCTTCTTCTGCCGCTGCGCCCGCAGAGCGCCCGGTGAACAGTCCGGATTTTGAAAAATCCAATATCAACCCGAAGTTTACCTTCGACACCTTTGTGGTCGGCAGCAACAACAAGTTTGCCCACGCCGCGTCCCTGGCCGTTGCCGAGACACCCGGTAAAGTGTATAACCCTCTTTTCCTGCATGGAGGCGTAGGACTGGGAAAAACCCATCTGATGCACGCCATTGCCAACCATATTTTAAAGGAAAATCCCAATATGAAAGTGCTCTACGTCACCAGTGAGTACTTCACCAACGAGCTGATCGAAACCCTGCGAATGGGCGATCCCTCCGGTATGACCCGCTTCCGTGAGAAATACCGCAACATCGACGTACTGCTCATCGACGACGTGCAGTTCATCATCGGTAAGGAGAGTACGCAGGAGGAATTCTTCCATACCTTCAATGCCCTTCACACGGCCAATAAGCAGATCATCATCTCCAGTGACCGGCCACCCAAGGATATTGAGACGCTGGAGGAACGTCTGCGGACCCGTTTTGAATGCGGTCTGATCGCCGATGTGTCTTCCCCGGATTTCGAGACCAGAATGGCCATCCTGCGGAAAAAAGAAGAACTGGAAGGCTATCATATCGACGACGACATCATTACCTATATCGCTACGAATATCAAGTCCAACATCCGTGAGCTGGAGGGTGCCTTCAACCGTCTGATCGCCCTTTCCACCCTGGAAAAACGGCCTATCGATATGCTGCTGGCTGAGGAAGCCATCAAGGATATTATTTCTCCGGGCGAGAGCCGGAAAGTGACGCCGGAGCTGATCATCGAGATCGTGGCGGAGCATTTCCATATTACGCCTGCCGACATCTACAGCAACAAGCGTACCGCCAATATCGCCTACCCCCGTCAGATTGCCATGTACCTCTGCAAGGAAAACGGCACGACGCTGAAGAAAATCGGCGACATCATGGGGGGCCGCGACCACACCACTGTCATGCACGGGGTTGAGAAAATCGAAAAGGAACTACAGAACAATGATTCCACTATCCGCACCATCGGAACTATCCGAAAAAAAATAAGCCCCAACTGATCCACGGACTTATCAACATTTTGCTGTGGACAAGTATGTTGATCCTGTGGGGAAAACCTTTTGCCGGTTTGGGCCATGTGTATAACCCCTTCCGTTCAGGGTCAGTTATACAGTACTTTTTCACATAGTTATCCTTTGCCTGAAGCCTTGATTTTAAAGGCCTCAGACCACTTATCAACATATTCACAGTCCCTACTACGGATACGACGGATTATTTTATATATTTATCTATATCCCCCTCCGGGGAGCATCTGAAAGGAGTTATACACATTATGAAGTTTGTCTGCAAAAAATCAGACCTTTTAAAGGGTGTTAATATTGTTTTGAAAGCAGTTCCTTCCAAGACAACCATGTCCATTCTGGAATGCATCTTAATTGATGCATCTACAGGACAGATCAAAATGACAGCCAACGACATGGAGCTGGGTATTGAAACCGTGATCGAAGGAGATATCCGGGAAAAAGGAATCATTGCCATTGACGCCAAGATTTTTTCCGAAATCGTAAGAAAGCTTCCGGACAATGACGTTACCATCGAAACCGACGCTAATTTCCAGATGCTGATCTGTTGTGAAAAGGCACGCTTCAGCATCGCAGGAAAATCCGGTGAGGATTTCTCTTATCTCCCTTATATTGAAAAGGCGGAGCCGGTGGTAGTTTCTCAATTCAGTCTCCGGGAAGTAATTAAACAGACTATTTTTTCCATTTCTGATAATGAAAGCAATAAAATGATGACCGGTGAGCTCTTTGAGATCAGTGGCAATCACTTAAAGGTGGTTTCTCTGGACGGTCATCGTGTATCCATCCGGAATCTGGAGCTGAAAGGGGAATATCAGCCGAGAAAGGTGATCGTACCCGGCAAGACTCTGATCGAAGTCAGCAAGATTCTCTCCGGCGAGCTGGAAGCTCTGGTGAATCTGTTCTTCACCAAGAATCACATCGTATTTGAGTTTGATGAGACCACCGTGGTATCCCGTTTGATCGAGGGCGAGTATTTCCGCATCGAGCAGATGCTTTCCACGGATTATGAGACCAAGGTAAGGGTCAATAAGAAGGAACTTCTGAACTGTATCGATCGTGCGACCCTGCTGATCCGCGAGAGTGACAAGAAGCCCATCATCATCCAGATCGAGGATGGAGAAATGCGCCTGAAGCTGACCTCCGGCGTGGGTTCCATGAACGAGGAGATCGTCATAGAAAAAGAGGGTAAGGACATTCTGATCGGCTTCAATCCGAAGTTTATGATCGACGCCCTGCGCGTCATCGACGACGAAATGGTGACCTTGTATCTGGTAAATCCCAAAGCGCCCTGCTTTATCCGGGATGAGAAGGAATCTTATATTTATCTGATTCTTCCGGTAAACTTCAGCAGCGCTTCTGTATAAAGGAGATATTATGGAATATATCGAAGTAGCGATCCGCGATGAATTTATCCGGCTGGGCCAGGCCATGAAGCTGGCTGGTATCCTTTCCCTGGGATCGGATATTAAGTACGAGATCGTGGACGGCAATGTAAAGGTAAACGGCGAAGTGGAGGAGCGCAGAGGCCGCAAACTCCACAAGGGCGATATTTTTACCTATCAGGGGCAGGATTATAAAATCGTATGATCATTGAATCCATGGAACTGAAGAATTTCCGAAATTACAGGGAATTACAGCTTCATTTTGATGCAAAAACCAACATTTTCTACGGCGACAATGCTCAGGGAAAGACGAATATACTGGAAGCCGTGTATTTAAGCGGAACCACTAAATCCCACAAGGGCAGCCGGGATCGGGATATGATTCTTTTCGGCGAGGACGAAGGGCATCTTCGAACCTTTGTGAAAAAGGGTGAGATCGAATATCAGATTGATATTCACCTGAAGAAAAACAAGACCAAGGGCATCGCCATCAATGGGGTACCGATTCGGAAGGCCAGCGAGCTTTTCGGCATTGCCAATTTCGTATTTTTTTCTCCGGAGGACTTAAGCATTATCAAACAGGGTCCCGGGGAGCGCCGACGATTCCTGGATATGGAGTTATGTCAACTTGATAAAGTATATCTTCACCATCTGGCCAACTACAATCGCATCGTGGTGCAGCGCAATAAGCTCTTAAAGGATCTGAGCTTCCGGCCCGAGCTTAAGGATACCTTGGATATCTGGGATATACAGATGGCAGAATATGGTAAAAAGATCATTGAAAGCAGGAATGCTTTTATTGAGTCTCTGGGAGAAATCATTCGCGGAATCCATGAAAAGCTTTCCGGCGGTAAAGAGGAGCTGACGCTTTCCTACGAGAAACATGTGGGAGCGGAGGAGCTTTACGATGCTATTACCCGGAGTCGGGATCGGGATATCCGCATGAAGACCTCGAATGTGGGTCCTCATCGGGACGATCTGATGTTCGCCATCGGCGGTGTCGATATTCGGAAATTCGGTTCCCAGGGACAGCAGCGGACAGCGGCCCTTTCCCTGAAGTTAGCGGAGATCGAACTGGTCAAACAGGTGATTCACGATACGCCGGTTTTACTTTTGGACGATGTGTTGTCTGAACTGGATCATAACCGGCAAAACTATTTATTAGACAGTATTCATGATATTCAGACCATGATAACCTGTACGGGTCTGGATGAGTTTGTAAATCACAGGTTTTCGATCAACCGGGTTTTCCGTGTGGTCGAGGGCGCTGTATACAGCGGAAATTAGGAACTTAAAATAAGCAATAGGAGGATTGGAAATGAGCGCAGAATACGGAGCAGATCAAATCCAGATTTTGGAAGGATTGGAAGCAGTCCGGAAGAGACCTGGTATGTACATTGGAAGCACCTCCTCCCGTGGACTTCATCATCTGGTTTATGAGATTGTAGACAATTCCGTGGATGAGGCCCTGGCAGGCTTCTGCAAAAATATTGACGTGACGATTCAGAAGGATAATTCTATTACAGTTACTGACGATGGACGCGGCATTCCGGTGGGAATCAATCACAAGGCCGGCATTCCGGCGGTGGAGGTGGTCTTTACCGTGCTTCATGCAGGCGGAAAGTTCGGCGGTGGAGGATACAAGGTGTCCGGAGGTCTGCACGGCGTAGGAGCCTCCGTAGTCAATGCTCTTTCCGAATGGCTGGAGGTTCGTATCTGCAGCGAGGGCAGGATTTATTTCCAGCGGTATGAGAGAGGCCATGTGGTAGAGCCGCTGAAGGTAATCGGAGAATGCGATCCGGAGAAAACCGGTACCCAGGTAAGTTTTCTGCCGGATAAAGAGATCTTTGAGGAGACTGTTTACGATTATGATGTGCTGAAGGTACGTCTGCGGGAAATGGCTTTTCTGACCAAGGGCCTGAATATCATTCTCCGTGATGATCGCCAGGAGCCCCAGTACAAGAAGGAGTTCTGTTATGAGGGCGGTATCAAGGAGTTTGTAAGCTACCTGAACCGATCAAAGACGGCCCTGTACGATCAGATCATTTACTGCGAGGGTACGGTAAATGATGTGGTTGTAGAGGTGGCGCTGCAGCACAATGATTCTTATACGGAGAACTGCTACAGCTTTGTAAATAACATCAATACTCCGGAGGGTGGCACCCATCTGACCGGCTTTAAAAACGCGCTGACCAAGACCTTCAATGATTACGCGCGGAAAAATAAGCTCCTGAAGGACAGCGAGCCCAGTCTGAACGGCGATGATATCCGCGAGGGACTGACTGCCATCATCAGCATTAAGATCGGCGAGCCCCAGTTCGAGGGTCAGACCAAGCAGAAACTGGGTAACAGCGAAGCCCGTGGAGCCGTGGATAACGTGGTTTCCGAGCAGCTGATGATTTTCCTGGAGCAGAATCCCATGGTAGCCAAGGTGATTCTGGAAAAATCCATTCTGGCCCAGCGTGCCCGTGAGGCAGCGAGAAAAGCCCGCGACCTGACCAGAAGAAAGACCGCTCTCGATGGTATGGCTCTGCCCGGAAAGCTGGCAGACTGCTCCGATAAGAATCCGGAGAACTGCGAGATCTACATCGTAGAGGGAGATTCCGCAGGCGGCTCCGCCAAGACGGCCCGTTCCCGCGCGACCCAGGCGATCCTGCCCCTGCGCGGTAAGATTCTGAACGTGGAAAAGGCCCGTCTGGATAAGATTTACGCCAATGCGGAGATCAAGGCTATGATTACCGCCTTTGGTACCGGTATTCATGATGATTTTGATATCAGCAAGCTTCGGTATCACAAGATCATTCTGATGACCGATGCCGATGTGGACGGCGCGCATATCAGCACCTTGCTTCTTACATTTATTTACAGATTTATGCCGGATCTCATCAAGGAGGGCTATGTATATCTGGCCCAGCCGCCTCTCTATAAGCTGGAGCGGAACAAAAAGGTCTGGTATGCCTACAGTGATCAGCAGCTTGCCGATATTTTGAATGAGGTAGGCCGTGATACCAACAACAAGATCCAGCGTTATAAAGGTCTGGGTGAGATGGACGCCGAGCAGCTCTGGGAGACCACCATGGATCCGGAGCGGCGTATCCTGAAGCGCGTAACCATGGAGGACGCGGATTCCGCGGAGATCGATCTGACCTTCAATACCCTGATGGGCGATAAGGTAGAGCCGAGACGGGAATTCATCGAAACCAACGCAAAATACGTGAAAAACTTAGACATTTAACAGTTCAGCCCTGGCGCGGCTGAACGTCCGTAACCTAGTAAGGGAGAATAGAAAATGGAAGACAATATCTTTGACAAAATCCATGACGTGGATTTGAAAAAGACCATGGAGGATTGTTATATTGATTATGCCATGAGCGTAATCGCTGCCCGTGCCCTTCCGGATGTCCGGGACGGTTTAAAGCCGGTACAGCGGCGTGTGCTTTATTCCATGATCGAGCTGAATAACGGACCGGATAAGCCCCACAGAAAGTGCGCGCGTATCGTCGGCGATACCATGGGTAAATATCACCCCCATGGAGACAGCTCCATCTACGGAGCCCTGGTTAATATGGCCCAGGACTGGTCCACCCGTTATCCGCTGGTAGACGGACACGGAAATTTTGGTTCCGTGGACGGTGACGGCGCTGCGGCAATGCGATATACAGAGGCCCGCCTGAGTAAAATTTCCATGGAAATGCTGGCGGACATCAATAAAAATACCGTAGACTTTGTACCGAACTTCGATGAAACCGAGAAGGAGCCTGCTGTGCTGCCCTCCCGTTTCCCTAATCTGCTGGTCAACGGAACCACAGGTATCGCAGTCGGTATGGCCACCAACATTCCGCCCCACAACCTGCGCGAGGTGGTAAAGGCGGTGGTGAAGCTTATCGATAACCGGATCGAAGAGGATCGGGATACCACCATCGAAGAAATCTTAAAGATTGTCAAGGGACCGGATTTTCCCACAGGCGCGGAGATTCTCGGAACCCGCGGCATTGAGGAGGCATACCGTACCGGCCGGGGCAAGATCCGGGTGCGCGCGGTTACCAATATAGAGACCATGAGCAACGGCAAGAGCCGTATCGTGGTAACAGAGCTTCCCTATATGGTCAATAAGGCGCGGCTGATCGAGAAGATCGCCGAGCTGGTAAAGGAGAAGCGGATCGACGGTATCACCTACATTGGCGATGAATCCAGCCGGGAAGGCATGCGGATCAACATTGAGCTCCGTAAGGACGCCAACGCCAATGTAATTTTAAATCAGCTGTATAAGCACACACAGCTTCAGGATACCTACGGCGTGATTATGCTGGCTCTGGTAAATAACGAGCCGAAGGTGCTGAATCTTCTGGATATGCTGAAGTATTATCTGCTTCACCAGGAAGACGTAGTGACCCGCCGTACCAGATACGATCTGAACAAGGCGGAGGAGCGCGCCCATATCTTAAAGGGTCTGCTGATTGCCCTGGATCATATCGACGAAGTAATCCGGATTATCCGCGGCTCCCGGTCTACGCCGGAGGCGAAGCAGAAGTTGATGGATCGCTTTGAACTGGACGATGTACAGGCACAGGCTATCGTAGATATGCGTCTGCGTACACTGACCGGTCTGGAACGGGAGAAGCTGGAGGCAGAATATAAGGCGCTGATGGAGCAGATTGATTACCTGAAGGGAATTCTGGCAGATGAGAAAAAGCTGCTGGGCGTCATCAAGGAAGAGATTACCGTAATTGCAGATAAATACGGCGACGATCGCCGGACCAGCATCGGCTTTGACGAATTTGATTTGTCCATGGAGGATCTGATTCCGGAGGAGGACGTGGTTATTACCATGACCAATCTGGGTTATATCAAGCGTATGACCACGGATAATTTCAAAAGCCAGAACCGTGGCGGCAAGGGAATCAAGGGTATGCAGACCATCAATGAGGATTACATTGAGGATCTGATGATGACCACTACCCACCATTACATCATGTTCTTTACCAATACCGGTAAGGTTTACCGTCTGAAGGGCTATGAGATTCCGGAGGCCAGCCGGACTTCGAGAGGAACCGCGATTATCAACCTTCTGTCTCTGCAGCCGGGAGAGAAGATCACAGCGGTGATTCCCATCAAGGAGTACGAGGAAGGCAAGTATCTGTTCATGGCCACTAGAAACGGCCTGGTGAAGAAAACGGCTATCCGGGAATACGCCAATGTGAAGAAATCCGGACTGGTTGCGATCAACCTCCGAGATAATGACGAGCTGATCGAGGTAAAATATACCAACAATGAGCAGGACGTATTCCTGATTACCAAGTATGGTATGTGCATCCGTTTCCGCGAGACAGACGTGAGAGCCACCGGTCGCGCGTCCATGGGCGTCATTGGTATGAATCTGACCGATCAGGACGAAATCGTGGCTATGCAGGTGCGCAGCCAGGGCGAGTATCTTCTGGTAGTATCCGAAAAGGGTCTGGGTAAGCGAACCGGCATGGATGAGTTTACGGTACAGAACCGTGGCGGCAAGGGCGTGAAGTGCTATAAGATCACCGATAAGACCGGAAATGTGGTCGGCGCTAAGGCAGTCAACGAGGACAATGAGGTAATGCTGATTACCACAGAGGGAATCATTATCCGGATTCCCTGCGGCGGTATTTCCATCGTAGGCCGTATCGCATCCGGCGTGAAGCTTATGAACGTGGATTCCGAAAATGTATCGGTCGCAAGTATCGCGAAGGTGCGGGAGCAGATGAACAAGGACGATTCTGTGGAAGAGATTGAGAATTCTGAAACGGAAGAATAAAATATCGAAAATCAATAAAAACATATTGAAAAACGATAAATAAAGTGGTAAGATACAGGTATCTGAAAGGGATAGCTGTATCTTACTATTTTTTTTAACGTAATTTCATTACAGGAGGTAATTATGAAAGTGACGAAATTTACAAAGGCTTTGCTGGATTTCATGCTCTGGGCGGGGATTCTGGCGGCTTTCAGTCTTCCGGTTTCCCTGAAAATCCTGGGAGACTATTTTCCGGAGTATCGGCGGTATTACCTGCCGCTTTTGGTGTTCCTGTTTCTCTCCGGCATTTTCGCGGTGCTGATTATCCGGGAGCTCCGCTCTATGTTCCGGACGGTTCTTGCTTCCGACTGCTTCGTGGAGAAGAACGTAACCAGTTTGAAGAGAATGTCGGTTTACAGCTTCTGCATTGCGGGACTGACCGTGATTCGATTATTTCTGGCGATGACCCCGGCGGCTATGGTGGAGGTGCTGGTGTTCCTGATCGCGGGGCTGTTCAGCCGGGTGCTGGCAGATGTCTTCGATCAGGCTGTTACCTACAAGCTGGAAAATGATTTAACCATATAGGGGGATTTGAGATGTCAATTCGTATCAATCTGGACGTGATGATGGCCCGGCGGAAAATTGGCCTCACGGAACTTTCACAGGAGGTAGACGTGACCATGGCCAATCTGTCCATTTTAAAAAATAACAAGGCAAAGGCAGTACGGTTTTCAACGCTGAACGCCATCTGTAAAGCGCTGGACTGTCAGCCCGGCGATATTCTGGAATACGTTCCGGAGGGTGACGGCGCGGAGGTCAGTGAGGAGGAATTCTAACATGAAGCTGTCGAAAAAGCTGGAAAAGTTCAGCCATCTGCAATTACTGTTTGGATTTTCGCTTTTTTATGTTTTCTGTTTGTATGACAATGTTTCAGGCGTGCTGTATCCGGTATTCCTGACCGGGATGCTTATGATGTATCAGTGCCTGATGGAGCAGGCCGGGCGATCGATCAAAAAAGACTCGAAGCTTTATATGCTGGCCATTCTGCTTCTGGGAATATCTACCTTTCTGACCGGCAATTTCATCATCATCTGGTGCAATAAGCTGGCGGTCTGGGTATTGTTTGGCATTCTGCTTCTGCATGATGGCTATGAGGATCAAAAATGGACGGTATTTCGCTATGTGGGCGGTTTATGGGAGCTGGCAATGATGACACTGGCCCATCTTTTCACGGTGTTCCCGGAGCTGGCCAAAAGCCGGAGAGTGTGGAAGGAGCAGGCCGGAGCCGGTGAAAAGAAGCAGAATGGGAAACTGATTTATGTGATCCTGGGCATTCTGTTGGGTGCAACCCTGCTCTGCCTGATTCTGCCGCTTTTGATTTCCGCCGACGCGGTCTTCGATCAGATGCTGGGCGGCGCGTTCGACTGGGTGGTGCGGGTGCTCAGCCGTATCATCCTTCCGACGAAGCTGCTCCTTATGACACTGATGTTTCTTTGGGGTCTGATGTTCTTCTTCGGCATCTACAGTGCTGTTAAGAACCGAAAGCCTCAGACGGAAGAAAAGGATCTGCGCACCCAGGAGCCGGTTTTAGCGATTACGGTGCTGGCTGTGATTGGCGTCGTATATCTGCTGTTCTGTATGGTACAGATTTCCTATCTGTTCACCGGCGGCTTCACCCTGCCGGCGGAATATTCCTACGCAGGATTTGCCAGACAGGGCTTCTTCCAGCTTCTGTTTGTCAGCGGGCTGAATCTTATGCTGGTGCTGGTGACCTTAAGCTTTTTCCGGGAAAATACAGCGCTGAAAATCATGCTGACCTTCCTTTCCGCCTGCACGTACATCCTGATCATTTCCTCGGCCTGCCGGATGTTCCTGTACATTCAGGCCTATCAGTTAACTCGGCTTCGGGTACTGGTGCTGTTTGCGCTGCTGGTGTTGACGGTGCTGTTTGCGGGCGTGATCCGGAGCATTTATCAGGAGCGTTTTCCAATGATCCACTACAGCGTGGCAGTGGTCGCCGTGTTGTATCTGGTTCTGTCCTTCAGCCACATGGACGCCTGGATTGCCTCCTACAATATCGCCCACGATCAAACCAGCTATCTTTATGAGCTGTCTACCGACGCATCGGGCCCGATGCTGAAGGCAGCAAAGGAAGGAACCGCAGAGGTGGAGATGACGCGGGAATATTTTTCCATGAACAAGTATCAGGCGGAGGCGCACAGCGGAATGCGAAAGTTCAATGTGTCGGAATTTCTGTTCGGGCTGCGATGTAAAGAATACTTCTGTGGGAATACCGGCGCGCCGCTGGAATAAGAGGCGGCGATTCGGCAGAGCCTGCGCCAGTGAAAAATCAGGTAATTCAACAGAGCCCGCGCCGTCGGAACTTTAGGATGACAAATGAAGTGCTTTATACTATAATTACATTGAATTCGTGTACCTTTCCCGGTAATGCGGATTCAATGTAATTTTTTTGACCTGAAATACTTTCTGAAACGAAAGGCTTACGCTCAAAGAAAGCATTCAGGAACATGTATTTTACGATAAAGAACGGAGATTTTATGCAAAATAAATTGTTACGGGCGGCGGACGGCGTGGTACTCTGGCTGTCCATTCTGCTGTTCGGTTTTCTGACGGTGGCCAGCATGTTAAGCACTGCCTATTTCACACCGAATTCCTCTTACGCGGAGCGACCGGAGTATCGGTGGGATTTGATTCCGCTAAATCTGTTGTTCCTGGCGGCTGTTGTGGGAATCCTATATATATTATATAAAAAACAAATATTTGAGAAAATTTCCACAAAGGCATTGGCGGCGATTGCGGTTCTTTTTGTAATCGGTATGGGCATCCTCTGGATTCAGGCAAGCCATACCTACCCGGAGGCCGATCAGAAAGCGGTTTCCTGGGTATCCTACCTGATGACCCAGAATAATTTTCTGTTTTTTGAGCATGGAAAATATATGCAGATCTACCCGAATCAGTTGGGTTTGTCGGCGATTCTGGAGGTTCTGTACCGGCTGACCGGGGGAGAAAACTGGAAAGCGTTTATGTACCTGACCGCTCTGGCAAATGGTGTGGTGGTCTATCTGCTTTACAAAATTACCGACAGGCTTTATCACGATCAAAACACGGATCGGCTGGTGCTACTGGCGTCCATGGGATGTATCCAGCTCATACTGTACAGCACCTTTCTCTACGGTATTATGTTGGGACTGGCCTTTGCGCTGGGGGCTTTTTACGCACTGTTGTTTTTTTTGGAGCATGGAAAATGGCGTTATGCGGTAAGCTCCGGAATTTTGATTGGAATTTCGATTCTGGTGAAGAATAACTACAGTATCTTTCTGGTGGCGTTGGTGCTTCTGCTTTTATATGACGCAGTAAAAAAGAGTGGCGTAAGGATCAAAAAAGCCGGAAAAAGCCTGGCCGCCATCTTGATTTTGATCGGTTTGACTGTGTTTTTGAGTAAAAGTCTAACGGCTTTTTATGAGTCACGCTCCGGCTTTACGATCGAGAGCGGCATGCCCAAATCCCTCTGGGTGGCCATGGGCATGCAAGAGGGTGAGCGGGCCGAGGGCTGGTACAACGCATTTAACTTTGATACTTATGTAAACTCGGACTGCGACCCGGTAGCCAGCGACGCCATTGCCAAAGAGGCAATCGGGGAGTCATTGAGGCAATTTCGGAAGGATCCGGTCTATACCGCCCGCTTTTACCTGAGAAAAACCCTGTCCCAGTGGAACGAGCCCACCTACGAGGCCCTCTGGGTTAATCAGTTTCACAGCGGTGATTTTTCTACCATTGTTCAGAGCATCTATGAGGGCAAGCTGTATCAGGTGCTTAGCGAATACATGAACCTGTTTCAGCTTTTGGTCTTCGCGGCGGTTTTTGCAGGATTTTTGATCGGCATAAAAGTGGAAAACCGGTGGCAGCTTCCGGAGCTTTTTCTGCCCATGGTGATTCTGGGGGGATTTTTCTTCCACACCATCTGGGAGGCCAAGTCCCAGTATATCTTCCCGTATTTTGTGTGTATGCTTCCGGGCGCGGCTGCAGGGCTGTCGGGAACGCTGAGAAAATGGAACAGCCATAAGAAAGAAAAGTAAGAGAAACCAAAGGAAATACCCTACGGGTATCCCTGGATGCCCTGGAAACATGGGCAAATATAGGAAAGGTTTTAGACTATGAAAAAATATTTTTCACAGAAAATATGCGTCATTTCAGCCCTGCTGACGATCCCGTCCACCGCCCTCCTGTGCTGGCTGGTTATGCGGGTATTGTATCAGCGGATGCCGGAATATACGGAGTTTGTCACAGGCTATACCACCTGGACCGCCTACTATAAGCAGGGGGATATGACCCTGGCGAATCTGTTTATCGGCGGGCTGCTGGGCTTTTTTCTTCTGTATGCGGTGCTTCTGACTCTGCTTTCGAAGAAATGGAGCCGGCTTTGCGGCAGTTTTGATCGGACAAAAGAATATACGGCGAAGCAGCGTGAAAGCTATGGGTGGTTTGAGGACGCCTGCTTTCTGATACTGATTTCCCAGTTCATTCTGGCCTTATTTGGCTATGGAATGGAAGCGTTTTTGGGTATACAGGCGTGGTTGGAGAAGCTTTTCCCCATAGTTCAGTGCATAACTCTGATCGGTGTGGGTATCTTTCTGTTTTTTAACTACAAATGTGGAAAAGATCCGCAAAAGAGAAAACCAAACCGAGAACAGCTGAACAAATATATGCAGTGGGGACAGTGGATCCTGCCGATTTCTTTTCTGATGCTTGGAAATTATGAATATATTCGCGAAGGACAGGTTATCCGGCTTTATCAGAATGTGAAAATGCAGACTGTAGTTCTTATACTGATAGTTGTATGTACCCTGTACAACAGGAAATTTTTCAGAAAATACAGGGAAGATTCCAGACCGGCGCTTTCTCTTCCGACTTTCCTCTCCCTGGCGGTTTTTGCCTCCTGGACGCTGCCAAACGGAACGATTTCCGGCACGCCCCTGGAGATGTACCATTACGGAGAAATTTCAGAGCCGCTGCATGAGCTTCTGAATTACGGCATTGTGCCCTATATCGATACCATGCCGATCCACGGAGTATGCGATTATTTCCAGGCGGCAGTGGGAAAGCTGTTATTTGACGGAACCTATGCGTCCATTGAACCGGCTATGACCGTAGGCTGTGTCCTCATCGCCATGGCGACGGCGGCGGTGTTCTACTATTTTATCGACAATCAGCTGCTGGGGCTTCTCTGCGTGCTGCTGTTCTCCCTGTTCGGAGACAAGTACTATTACGTGCGCTGGGCCTTTGCGCTGCCCTTTATCGTGATCGTATTTTCAAAAAAAATGCGGAAGGATTTTTCCATGCAGCTCTGGAGCTGGATCTTTATCTCGATCCTGTCCATCGCCTGGAATTCCTCTATCGGCGGAGCCTGCGCCCTGGCGACCCTGCCTATGATTCTCTGGGAGTGCTTCCATGAGAAGGGCTGGAAAATCTTCTTCCGCCTGAACGAAAAAGAAGTGCGGCGGAAAATTCTGCCCTGGTATATTCCGCTTCTGATCCTGGGAATTTGCTTTATTCCCATGTTTTTCGCGATTCTTCGATATATTGTGGAAAATTCGGCGGCGATTCTCGAAACCACCGGGGATATTCTGCGGGAGGAGCTTGCAAGTCCCTTTGTCTGGTACGCCACCTTTGGCTTCGGACTTTCCCTTCTGGCAGCCCTGATTTTCCCGGCAGGAAAAGAAGGAGAAGAGAAAAAGTTTGCCCTGTACGCTCTGTTTTTCCTGATTATTTTCAATCTGGTGATCGTGCGTTATACCTTCGTGCGGACCCAGTTTGGCGAGCGGGGGATTATCGTAACTACCATCTGCAGCCTGTTTCTGATTTTGATGATTTTCCTGCCCTCCCTGGAAAAACGCTTTTCCCTGTGGACAGCGGGTATGATGGCCTTTCTGTTCCTGGCGACGGTGGTAACCAGGGGAAGCAATCTTTTGACTATGCCCGCGAAGGTGTTCGAGCGGGATACGATCAGTGACGATTATACTTACGCCACCGTGGAGGAGACGGGCATCCCGGGCCTCGGCAACATTTACATTACGGAAGAGCAGAAGGAAGAGCTGATGAACCTGAATACCCTGGTCAATGATCTCTGCCGGGATAAGAAGGTTGTGGATATGACGAACCAGCTGTCCCATTATAATATCCTGAATAAGGAAAACCTGATGCCTTTCAGCAGTACCTACAACACCAACAACCGGGTGATGCAGACCCGGGCTATCGAGGTGCTGCAGGAAAAGCAGCCGGAAATCCTGATCGTGGCGCCTGCCTGGCAGCACGATTCCGGATCCATAAGCACTCGGAATTACTACATGTACCAGTATCTGCAGAAGCACTATACGCCCTGCAAGTATAAGAATATCATTTTCCTGACCAATGACGACGAGGTGCGGGCCCGGTTTGAACCGGCCTACGAGGAGTTTGGAAAGCTCCAGCACATTGAGGATCTGAAAATGCTTCCGAAGGCCTGGGGCAATGAAGTTCTAAAGGAGCAGGAGACGGAGGCGCTGAAGATAGACTGGAGCCTGCTGGACACCAACGCCACGGAACTGGGCGATGATCGGTATATTCTGAATGCCGAGGAAAACTATTTTCTCTACGCTTTTCCGGAGAACCGGGACGGTTCGGAGATTCCCTTCCTGCGGATTACGGTCAGGGACGAAAGCGGATCCGGGGAGCCTTTGAAATTCCAGGGCGTGGTGTACTTCATGAATGAAGGGAAGGGCGTGAAAGAGGCTCACCGCTTTACCTTCGACGGAAGTGAAGGAAGCTTTCTGATTCCATTGACTACCAGCCCCTACTGGAGCTATTCTGATGAGCTTCAGTCTATGATGCTGGATTTCATCAGCGGCAGCCTGGCAGGAAAGCAGGTTTCGATAAAGACAGAGTTTGAGACGCTGAAGCTTACAGAAAGATAAAGAGAAGGAAAAAAAGATGAGAAGAATTATTTTGATGGTATTGTATAATCTGCCCTTTGTACCATACTGGTGGTGGCAGCTGTGCCATTTCGCAAAGCATACGGAGGAGATTCCGGAGCCGGAGAAATACGCGCTGCTGAAAAAAATCACCCTTCACGCCAATAAGGGAGGACGTGTGAAAATCGACGTACATGGAAGAGAACATATCCCCACAGGGGAAAGCTTTGTCTTTTTTCCCAACCACCAGGGACTCTTCGATGTGCTGGCGATTATTGAGGCCTGCGATCAGCCCTTCTCGGTGGTGGCAAAAAAAGAAGTAAAGGACGTGCCGTTTCTGAAGCAGGTGTTCCGGATCATGAAAGCGAAAATCATGGATCGGGAGGATGTACGTCAGTCCCTGCAGGTAATTCTGGCTGTGACCGAGGAGGTCAAAAACGGACGGAACTATCTGATTTTCCCGGAAGGAACCCGATCGAAACAAGGAAATCAGGTGGGGGATTTCAAGGGCGGCAGCTTCAAATGCGCTGTGAAGGCCAGGGCGCCCATCGTTCCGGTAGCGCTTCTGAACGCCTTTGAGCCCTTTGATCGGAACAGTATCGCCCCGGTTACGGTTCAGGTTCATTTCCTGGAGCCGATTTTCTACGAGGAATATAAGGATCTGAAGACCACCGCCATCGCCGAGCTGGTGCGGGAGCGGATCGTAAAAACCATTGCGGAACAGGAAAAGGAAGCAGCAATAAAATAAGGTTCCATTCATAAGCAAAGGAAGGTATG
The DNA here is from genome assembly GCF_964245105.1 of Candidatus Dorea massiliensis AP6. Lineage (NCBI taxonomy): Bacteria > Bacillati > Bacillota > Clostridia > Lachnospirales > Lachnospiraceae > Dorea > Candidatus Dorea massiliensis. The sequence goes on from NZ_CAXTKW010000014.1 coordinate 104,942, forward strand.
TCTATGAGCAAAGCACTGGAAAAACTGCAGAACTGTATGAGATGTATTCGGGAAAAAACGGATTTTCAGCCGGAGGTGGCGCTGATTCTGGGCTCAGGTCTGGGCGATTACGCGGAGAGCATTGATATCCGGGCTGAGGTCAGCTACCGGGAAATTGAAGGCTTCCCGGTGTCCACCGTACCCGGACACAAAGGACGGTTTGTCTTCGGCTATGTGAATCAGGTTCCGGTGGTAATCATGCAGGGCCGGGTTCATTATTACGAGGGCTACTCCATGGAAGAAGTGGTGCTGCCCACCCGTCTTATGGGTATGATGGGTGCCAGAAAGCTTCTGCTCACCAATGCAGCAGGCGGCATAAACTTTGATTTCGCGCCGGGAGATTTTATGTTGATTACCGATCACATCTCTTCCATGATACCCAATCCTCTGATCGGAACGAATCTGGAGGAGCTGGGCCCCCGGTTTCCGGATATGAGCGAGGTCTACAGCCGCCGTATGGGCCGGGTGGTAAGAAAAGAGGCAGAAAAGCTGGGCATCCCCCTGAAGGAGGGCGTCTATATCCAGCTGACAGGCCCGTCCTATGAGACCCCGGCTGAGATCCGCATGTTTCGGAGTCTGGGCGCAGACGCGGTCGGCATGAGTACCGTCTGTGAAGCAATCGCGGCCCGGCATATGGGCATGGAGATCTGCGGAATCTCCTGCATCACCAACCTGGCGGCCGGTATGTCGGCCAGGGAGCTGAACCATGCAGAGGTACAGGAAACGGCAGACCGGGTGGCGAAGCAGTTTAAGGAGCTGGTGACAGCTGTGGTGACCGGGATATGAGAAAAATAGCGCTGGTGGCCTGTTCAAACGGTCTGGAAGTACGGAAAAAAGAGAGCGTGGAGGAGCTTTGCGCATACCTGGAGGGGCTGGGCTTCACGCCCTGCGTAAGTCCCTGCCTATATGAGAAGGATCCGATTTTTTGTTCTGTCTTCAGCGGCACTGCGGAAGAACGGGCCGAAGCTCTGATGAGCTTCTACCGGGATCCGGAAGTACAGGCGATACTGGATCTGTCAGGCGGCGATCTGGCCAATGAGCTTCTGCCTTATCTGGATTACGAGGTGATCGGGAAAAGCCAGGCAGAATTCTGGGGCTACAGTGATCTGACCACGATTCTGAATGCCATCTATGCGAAGACCGGCAGGTCTTCCGTCCTTTATCAGGCCCGGAATCTTGTTTCGGACGGCGGATTCTTTCGCCGTCCGGCCTTTGAAAATACAATATTACAGAAACAATCGGATTTATTTCAAATTTCCTGCCAATACGTGCAAAAAGGACAGAAGCAGGAGCTCTCTGAGTTCTGCGGCACTCTGGTGGGCGGGAATATCCGCTGCCTTCTGAAGCTGGCGGGGACGGAATACTGGCCGGATATGCAGGACAAAATCCTTCTTCTGGAGTCCTGGAGCGGCGGCGTCCCGAAGATGGTTACGTACTTCAGCCAGCTAAGGCAGCTTGGCGTATTCCGGCAGATAAAAGCCCTGCTTCTCGGCACCTTTACGGAGATGGAGGACAGGGGCTGTTCCCCGACCATAGAGGAGCTGGCCTGCCGTTATGCAGGATCAGAGCTTCCGATTCTGAAAACCCGGCAGATTGGCCATGGAAAAGACGCGCTGGCCGTCCGTGTCGGAGAAAAGTTCGGTATGTAGATAGAAACAGCAGCTCTATGAAAAATCATAAAGCTGCTGTTTCCATTAGGATAATGAAATTAATTAGAAAAAAGCGATTTAAATTTATTCTGAAGATAATGTATACTCTCTTCGGCCCACTGTTCTTCTAAAGCAGTGGTTTCTTCAATCGTTCCAAGCCAGGGCATCCACTGTTCCAAAATCAGATTAAAATTTTTTTTGGAATGATTTCGATTTTTAATCATATAATCCATATCAGTCATTCCCTGTCCGGCAATACAGCCCTGAACAATAAATCCCATGTCATAATCAGTTCGCCGAATTGTAAAGTCTTTATAATGAAAATTAATTGCCTGAGGAAGCAACGCTTCTATGACCTGAGCTTGACATTCCTGAATTCCAAGGGAGTTAACACAGTCAATACAGGTACCAAGATAAGGACTATCGATTGTTTCTGTCAGTTCTTTTAATTCAGCAACATGACGCAAATCATGATTTTCTATCGCAAGACTAATTCCTGCGGCTTCATAGGAAGGTAAAACCTCTTCGATCCAGGAAATACCTTCGGAAACACTTGGATGAGCGCCATCCCCATCCATAATAGTACGTACAAGGGTAGAACCTGTAATTTCAGCAATATGAAGATATTGTTTCAAAATATGGGGAGTAATTCCACGGGTTCCGATTTCAAGTTGTAGACAATGTGCATCTGCGGATTTTCGAATATCGTATAAAGCAGAATCCGAAAAAAGATGCAAAGGAACAATATTGTCTAAAATCTGAACAACAGGAATATGGTGGTTAAAAGCCTTGTCAAACAAGACATCCAGAGTAAAAGGATGAGAAGGCTGTGGATAATTAGCAACACCAAAATTCCAGGTATAGGTACAGGTGCTGAGTCCAAGTTTCATGGGAAACCTCCATTACTGTTGATACTGATCCGGATGAAGCATAGCTTTTACAATGGTACGTGTGAATTCAATATCAAGCGCTTCACGCCAGTTAGGATTAATAACTTTTTTATACCCATTGCTTGCTGCAATTTTAGCTGCATCTGACAGAGGGTTGGTATGCAGAAAATAGATAGAAAGTCCCATCTGCATATGACCAAGGATAAATGAGCGGGCAGCTGCTTCCGGAACGCCGGCTTTTACAATTTCGTCAACTACTTCTGTCATACATTTGATAAGGGCAGTATTTACCACTTCTGTAGCAGCAGGCTCGAGAAGTGCCATTTGTTCAACGGTAATTTCAAAGCTGTTCATTACCGGTGAAAACATTTTTTTACTCAATGGCATAGCCAAATCGTCAAAAAGCTTTCTTTCACCAGAAACGTAAGCAATTACAATATCCTGAAGGGCAGCAACACCTCCAAAATGATCATTTCTGGCTTCTTCATTTGGCTGCTCAAAGAAAAGCTGTGGATGGCAGGGGTGAATTACAGCAGTGGTACAGTCCGCCCGTATAAAAGCTTCTTCTGCAAATACTGCGGCAGGATCAAGCAAAATGATTAATGTTCCGGGTTTTACCATAGGAGCATATTGTGCGGTAAGCTTTCCTAAAAGTCTGTCAGGAAGAGCGAAGATTACAACGTCGCAATCAGAAAGCGCTTTTTCAGGGGACTCAATTGGAAGTCCTTTATGTTCAATAGAAGGAATTTTACTTTTATCATTTTCAACCAGGCAGGGATGATAGCCATTCCGAAGAAGGCTGTCTGTAATTCTGGCACCCATTTTTCCACCGGCGCCTAAAATAGTTATTTTTTCCATAAGACATTCTCCTTTTGTATTAAAATTTAAACATCGGATGTTTTATGTTTTGGATTATAAAACAACACAAATAAAAAGTCAACTAAAAAATCTAAAATAAAATAATAATCTGGAAAATGGGGAAAATGCACAAAAATATCAAATAAATTAATACAAAATATAAAAAATATAAAATTATATTGACACATATAACCGGATGTGCTAGGATGGGGTCACAAGAAAGGTATGATGTTTAAAAGATGATAAGGAGGACGGAAGTATGATTATTGATGCACATGCGCACTTGGGACATGATTATGTGTTTGATGAGGAAATCACAGAAGAGGAGCTGATCACTCAGTATAGAAAAGATCATGTAGATGGCGCAATCATTCAGCCTTTTATTTCCCGGCCTTATATAGAAGAAACAAAGGCATATCATAACAGAATAGCAGAATTCTGTGATGCCGGAAAAGGACTTTTTTATGGAATGGCTTCTATTAATCCACATTTTAAGGATGAAGAAGTATATGACGAATTAAAGAGATGTGTGAAAGAATTGGGATTTGTAGGGGTAAAGATTACACCCATTGCGCATGCGGTGAATCCTGCCTCAAAAGATGGAATGAAGATTTTTGATATGGCAAGAGAATTAAAAATCACGGTTATGGTGCATACCGGATCTGGAGCTCCCTTTTCGGATCCAATGATGATATTGCCGGCAGCAAAGCAATTTCCGGATGTGAAAATTGTAATTGCCCATGCGGGAACAGATCTTCTGAAAAGTGAGGCAGTTTTTCTGACAAAGACGTATGATCAGATTTATATAGAGCCCAGTTGGTTAGGAATCTCAGCAACAAAGGCAGTGATAGAAAGCTGTGGCGTTAATAAAGTAATGTTCTCATCAGACCATCCGCGCAATGTTCCTATGGAACTGTTAAAGTATAGAAATCTGATTTCCGATTCGGAGGACTTGGAACGGGTTTTATCAGGTACAGTCATCGAAGCGTTTGAGTTGAAAACAAAATAAGGAGGAAAAAGATGGAGAATAACCTTTTCCTTGAAATTTGTGGGGTATCAAAAATATTTCCCGGGATCAGAGCATTGGACAAAGTCAGCTTTGATATCAGAGAGGGTGAAGTGCATGCTATATGCGGAGAAAATGGAGCCGGAAAAAGCACACTGATTAACGTTTTGGCAGGTAATTACAGACCGGACGAGGGCTATTTGAAAATAAAAGGAGACAGGGTAGCGTTCGCAAATCAGTCGGAAGCTATTGAGGCAGGTATAGCCGTAGTGTATCAGGAGAGAAGTCTGGTAGGAAATCTTTCAGTGGAAGAAAATATTTTTGCGGACAAGGAGCCTTTGAACAGATTTGGGTTTATTGATGGAAAAGAATTGTCCAGAAGGACAAAAGAAGCCTGTCAGAAAATAAAATTAGACCTAAATCCTAAAATGCTAATACAAGATGTTTCGCCGGCAGATCAGCAAATGGTAGAAATTGCAAAGGCCATGACTACAGATTGTAAACTGATTGTGTTTGACGAACCGACGGCAGCCCTGACGGATCGGGAAACAAAGGTGTTATTTGAATTAATTCAGGAATTTAAGAGCAAGAAGATTTCAGTGATTTATATTTCACACAGACTTGAAGAAATCTTTGAAATTTCAGATAGGGTAACTGTTCTAAAAGACGGAAAGTATATAGGAACTAAAAATACGGTTGATACAAATATGGATCAATTGATTCAGATGATGATTGGCCGGGATTTGGTAATTGATGCATATAAACCTTATTATACAGATAAAGTGGCATTGAAGGTTGAAAATCTGTGTGGCGCAAGGTTTGAAAATATTAACTTTGAAGCGTATGAGGGAGAAATTCTGGGTTTTTCTGGTCTGGCCGGGGCGGGACGAACAGAAACGTTTCGAGCAATTGTAGGTGCAGACAGACTCTATTCAGGAGAGATTACAGTATACGGGAAAAAGGTAAAAATTCATAATACAACGGAAGCAATTCAATGTGGAATAGGATATCTGCCGGAGGATCGGAAGGAAGAAGGCCTGTTTCTGGAACAGAGTATCGCGTCAAATATTATATCGGGTAACATGAATGCTGCTGAAAAAAATGGATTTTTATCTGACAAAATGGAATTTGAGGTTGCCGAGAAATATAGAAAAATTCTGAATATAGCGACACCGGATGTTAAAAAATTGGTGGGGGAGCTTTCTGGTGGAAACCAGCAGAAGGTTGTATTTGCAAAATGGTTGTTAGTAAATCCCAAAATTCTAATTGTAGATGAACCTACTAAGGGAGTGGATGTAGGTTCGAAGTCTGAAATATACAGAATTATGAGAAAGCTTGCAAAGAAAGGGACCTGTGTTATTGCCATATCTTCAGATTTGCCGGAAATATTGCAGATTAGTGACAGAGTAATTGTAATGCATGCAGGACATATAAGCGGTGAATGCGAAAGAAGCGAGATGAATGAGGAAGCAATTATGCGTTATTCATCAGGATTAGCATAAAAGGAGAAGGTAGCATGAAAAAAAGAATCAATCTGATGATGATTTTACAGAACAGAATTGTGTCGCTGGGGGCAATTAATTTTATTGTTATTATAGTATCCAGTCTTATCTGGAGCAATTCATTCGCGACAATTGCAAATGCTCAGTCGGTAGCGCTAAATATGGCAGTGAATGCAATAGTATGTATTGGAATGTTGGTTGTGCTGGCAGCTGGAGGAATTGATCTTTCTGTGGGAGCGGTTGTAGCGCTGTCGGGAGCACTCTGCGCAAATCTAATGATGCACCATAATGTTCCGATGGTAATTGCGATTATTGTCGCGTTAGCTGTAGCAGGGCTTGTTGGAGTAGTTAATGGTATATTAATTGCGGTTGTTGGTGTAAATCCGATGATTGTAACCTTATCCATGCAGGGGCTGATCAGAGGAATCGCAATGTTAATTGCGGGTTCGGGAATTACTAATCTTCCATCTGTATTTACTGGTCTTGTTGGCTGGAAAATAGGAGGATTTCGCGCACCAGTATTTTATATGATTATTCTCTGTGCTATTTATAGTTTTCTGGTAGCCAAGACAAAGTTTTTCCGGAGGTTTTATTACATAGGAGGAAATGAAAAAGCTGCACAGTTATCCGGTATTAATGTAATTCAGACGAATGTACTGGGGTATGTAAATAGCGCATTGTTGGCTGGATTGGCAGGTATTATTCAGGTGGCGAGAATGGGAGCAGCCGTTTCTTCTATTGGAGAAGGAATGGAGATGACAGCAATTACGGCATGCGTTCTGGGTGGAGCAAGTCTTACAGGAGGATATGGAACTGTTTTAGGAGCAGCTTTTGGTGTGTTGTTTACGAGCCTTGTAGATAATATTATGATTATGGGTAGAGTTGCATCCAGTTGGCAGGATATTGTTGTGGGTATTATTCTGATTGTGGCTGTTTCGACAGATGTTATTATCAAACGAAACCGAATCAGAATAAAAAAATAAAACCAAAGAAAAGGAGAAAAAGTATGGGTAAAAAGAGAATTTTAGCAGGGGTTTTAGCAATTGCAATGACAGCGACAATGGCATTGTCAGGCTGTGGAGATTCATCTGCGGCTACAGACGCAGGAGATGGCCAGAAGGCTGATTATTCAAATGAGGAATATGTGTGGGTTTCCTGTCTGTCTAATCAGTCCATGTTTGTAAATTCAGATCAGGCAGGTTTAAAGCAATTTGCAGAGGATTATGGGGTAAAAGTCAGTGTAGTAGGTCCGACTGATTATGATGTGGCAGGACAGGCAGCGGCATTAGATCAGGTGGTAGCAACGAAACCGGCAGGAATTATGGTAATCGGCATGGAATCTTCGTTGAAGGATTCTATTGATGCAGCAGTGGATGCGGGGATTCCGGTTGTAACGATTGATGCGGATGTATCTGATTCAAAGAGACTTTGCTTCATTGGAACAGATTGGTATCAGCTTGGTGTAAAGCATGCGGAGGCAGTAATTGAAGCTACTGGAGGAAAAGGAAAATGTGCCGTTATTTATCAGCAGGGAACAGAAACGCAGGAAGATGCACTGGATGGATTTAAAGATACCATTGCTGGTACAGGAATGGAGTTTGTAGACGCTTATTCTGCAAACGGGTCGATCGAGACGGCTTGTCAGATTGCAGAAGATTTGATGACATCTACTCCGGATATTGCGGCAATTTCCTGTTTTGATGGTTCTACCCCAGGACTTGGAACGGCCATTGAGGAAATGGGAAAAGCAGGAAGCGTAATTGCCACGGGAACGAATGCTGAGGATACGCAGCTTCAGCAGTTAAAGGATGGAAAATTCTATGCGCTTGTGGGACAGAAAAGACAGCTGTTTTCTTATTGGGGTGGTGCTGTACTGTTTGCATACAATCATTCCTCTGCAGCTATCACAGCAAACGATAAAGAAAATGGTATTCTGAATATACCGCAGAATGTCGATACAGGACTGTATCTTATCACAGCGGATAATGTGGATTCTTTCTTGAATAAATAAAAAATGCTCCATGTTATTTGAGAAAGATCTGTGCTTTTAGACTGAATTATATGGTACAATGAAAATAAAATTCTATCATATGGGGGAAAAGAATGGAAAGACAGAATAGGGATATTATTTCTTTGCTGGAGAAGGATAATAAAAAAAAGAAAACGGCCACAGATGTGGTAATAGATAAAATTAAGAGCCTTTTACTTGCAAAGGAATTAAAGCCTGGTGATTTGATTCCTCCGGAAAATGAGTTGGCAAACGCAATGAATGTCAGCCGTGGTTCAGTAAGGGAAGCAATGAAAGTTCTGTCGGCTTTTGGAATTGTCGAAATCAAAAGAGGAAATGGTACCTATATAGCCAGTGAAATAGGAGAGCAATGTCTGGATCCGTTGATTTTCGGTATCATATATCAAGGAAATGATATAGAAGAAATGAGGGAGCTTAGAGAGCTGTTTGAACTGGGAGTCATAAAGGACGCAATAAAGCATGTAACAGAAGAGGAATGTAATGAAATACAGCGTATTCTGGATGATTTTGAGGAAAAAATTGCGGAACCGGATTTTGATGAACAAATTATCTATGCTCATGAGGAAGCTTTTCATCGGGCGTTGGGAAGAGCAACGCATAACAGGTTGATAGAATATATGTATGCCTTTTTATTGAAATTTATGCAGTCGGAAATTAAGGTTACAACAAGTAAGTTTAAGACCGCAGCAGGACAGAATACTTTGAAAATTCACAAAAAAATATTCGAAGGACTGAAGGAAAAGGATTTCAGGAAAGCTACAAAAGCGGTTTCCGCATCTGTTTCAACCTGGCATAAATATTATATTGAATAATATTTTAATAATATTATTAACTCCATTACCCTAAATACAACAGATTGGATATGTATCCGATCTGTTGTATTTTTTTAGAAGGTTCATTTCTTTTGACAATCCCCAAACTCAATTTTAACAAAACATGCATATTTCATTTACCTTTCGGTGTTACCCTTACAAAGGCGACATCGAAAGGAGATTAAAGTGAAAAGAAGCAGAAAGAGATCCGAAATAAGAAACCTGGGAGCTGTGCTGCTCTTTGTTTTACCGGCACTGATTCCGCTTTTTATTTTCTGGATTTATCCGATTCTCAGGTCGGTCTGGCTCAGTTTTACGGACTGGGATTTTATGACGCCTGACTACAATTTTATCTGGTTTAAGAATTATACGTCTTTATTGAAGGACAGCCGTTTTTACGAAGCTCTGTGGAATACCCTGGTATTTACGGCAGGAACCCTGTTTCCTACGATTATTGGCGGCCTGGGTCTGGCGCTTCTGCTCCGCAGAAATTTTAAGGGAAGCGGTGTATTCAAATTCGTCCTGTTTTCCCCCTGGATTACACCGACCGTAGCCATCTCTATCGTGTGGACCTGGATTTTCCGGGAGGACGGAGGTCTGGCCAATCAGGTTCTGGGGCTATTCGGACTTCCGGCCCTGAAATGGATCAGCAGCTCTGATACAGCCATGCTTTCCGTTATCATCGTTACGGTATGGAAAAGTCTGGGCTATGCCATGATCTTTTATCTGTCCGCGCTGGAAAAGGTTCCGGAGGAGCTTTACGAGGCAAGCGCCCTGGACGGCGCGAAGCCCTGGCGGCAGTTCCTGGATATGACGCTTCCGGGAATCTCACCCACCACATTTTTCCTGATGATTATTACCATGGTTAATTCCCTGCAGGCCTACGATCAGATACAGATTCTGACCCAGGGCGGCCCCAGCGGAAGCACCCGAACCCTGCTTTATATGTATTATCAGCTGGGCTTTCAGGAATTTAAGATGGGACAGGCTACAGCTACGGCAGTGATTATGATTATCATAACCGTCATTTTATCCCTGGCGCAGTTTACCGCGTCGAAAAAATGGGTCCATTACTAGGAGGCGGACATGAAAGAAAACAAAATCAAGCTGGTATTGAAATTCGCAGTATTGCTGGTCGTAAGCCTGTTTACCGCCTTCCCCTTTATCTGGATGATTTTGAGCGCGCTGAAGACCAAGGCGGAGATTATGAATGTGGGAGCCTTTTTCCCGGCAGTACCTCAGTGGAGCAATTTTATTTCCGTAATCTTTCACTCTCCGCTGCCGGGCTATATTGTAAACAGCCTCTGGGTTTCTCTGGTGGTGGTAGCCCTGCAGATTATCACAGGGGCCATGATTACCTACGCCATGGTATTTCTGGAGTTTAAGGGAAAGAACGCGTTATTTGCCATCGTGATGGGAACCTATATGCTTCCGGTGGCAGCGACCTATATTCCAAGCTATATCATTCTGTCCAGATGGAATCTTCTGGATACCATGACAGGACTGATTGTCTCCAGCAGTGTCAGTATCTTCGGTATCTTTCTGCTGCGGCAGTCCTTTATGCAGGTACCGAAAGGGCTGGTAGAGGCGGCCCGGATAGACGGCGGCAGTCATTTCCGCATTCTCTGGGAAATCATCTGCCCCATGACGAAGTCGTCCTTTATTACATTTGGTTTGATGAGCTTCATTTCAACATATAACAACTACATGTGGCCTTCCCTGATTACCAAGAGTTCAGAAAAATATCTGGTTTCCCAGGGACTTCGGAGCTTCTTTATCGAGGGAGGCGCCTACGGAACAGAATGGGCCCTGGTAATGGCCGGAAGCGCGCTGATTGTGGTGCCTTTGTTGATTCTGTTCGCATTTACACAGAAATGGTTCATCAACGGTATCGGTGGAGACACCGGTATGAAGGGATAGGATCCCGCAACACCTATATTTGAGGAGGAAATGAAAAATGAACAAGAAACTGGTATCCGTACTCCTGGCCTCCGCCATGGCCGTGACAGCACTGGCAGGCTGCGGAAGCAAGGCAGAGGGAACAGCAGACACAGCAGCGAACGTCCAGACAGAGACCGGTGACGCGGCAGAGACCGGCGATACCGTAGACGTGGAATTCTGGTATTCCGGAGGAAAAACCGCCGTAGGCGTGGTACAGGAGATCGTGGACAGCTTTAATGCTTCCCAGAGTAAATATCATGTAAGCACCGTAACACAGGCAGATTATGACGAAACCTACCAGAAGCTGCAGGCAGGTATTGCCGGAAACGCGGCTCCGGATCTGGTGCTTCTGAACGCGGAGACAGCACGGACACTGGCCTCCAAAAATCTTCTGGCAGACATGCAGCCGATGATTGACGGCGACAGCGAGTTTAGCGCAGACGATTATCTGAAGGTATTCTACGATCAGGGCGTGGACGAGACCGGAAAGGTCTTCGGACTTCCGGCTTACGGAACCACACAGGTTATGTATTACAATATGGCAGCCTTTGACGCGGCGGGCGTGAAGGCCGAGGACATCAAAACCTGGTCGGATCTGGCAGAGGCAGCAAAGAAAATCAAGGCGGCAGGCTACGAGTATGGCTGGGAGCCTATGTGGGGAGCGGACAACATGATTGACGCAGCCTTCAGCAACGGCGCTTCCATCTTCAACGAGGACGGCACCCAGGTTACCATCAACAGCCCGGAATGGGTAGAGGTATGGGAGGCCTTCCGTACCTGGATTCATGACGACAAGATCATGGCCATTCACTCCGGCGGACAGGGTTGGGAGTACTGGTACGCGACCATCGACGATGTAATTGCCGGAAAGGCAGGCGGTTATACCGGTTCTTCAGGAGACCAGGCAGATCTGGATTTCAGTATTGTAGCAGCTATGGAGCAGCCGGCATGGAGCGCAAGCACCACATCCGCGCCGATGGCAGAGACCAAGACCTTAAGCGTTCTGGAGGGATCCTCTGACGCAGAGAAGCAGGGCGCGTTTGAGTTTATCAAGTATTTCACCAATGCGGAGAGCCAGGCAAAATGGACCATGTCTACCGGTTATGTGGCAGTAAACCAGAAAATCAACGACAATGCGGATTATCAGTCTTATGTGGCAGAAAATCCCCAGGCAGCCGTTCCCTTCGCGCAGGCGACCCACGGAACCGTATACCCCAACGACCCCACCAACGGAGCAATCAAGGACGCCCTGAAGGTAGCGGCAGATAAGGTAGAGATTGACGGAGTGTCCGCAAAGGAAGCACTGGACGAGGCTCAGAAGACCGCGCAGGCAGCGCTCGACGAGGCACTTGCGAAATAAGGAAAACGTATGACACAGACGCTGAAATTTGTAATCGGCGCCGGAGAGACTGCACGCCAGGAGGAAACCTTTACGGTTTCTTCCGCCTGCAGTCATCTCTGTTTCCGATATGATTTATCAAAAAAATATACCTTTCTGGTGTTTCTGATGATAAAGGATCCCAGTGGGAAAATCCGGTTTCTGAAGCAGCTGGGTTACAGCGATCCGGTCATTGTGCTGGGAAAAGATGGAAACGATACTACCATCGGAGGCGTTCCGGGAGCCCTGCCTGCGGGAACCTGGCAAATGACGGTTTTCGTATTTGCGGAGCACCTGAAACGATTGATGGGGGAGAAGACCCAGCCCTTTTCTGTCCTGGTTACAGAGGAGGCGGTAGCTGTCACCGAGCCGGTGGGAGAACAAGTCTGGACTCCGGATTATGAAAACTATGACTGGACAGCAATCCGGAAAAAAGGAAAGGGCTGGTATCAGGGAGATTTCCATACCCACACCCGGCTGTCGGACGGCAAGGAAACCACCGAAAACGCCAGCCGGAAGGCCGAGCGCATGGGACTGGATTTCTATACGCCCACCGAGCACAACGCGATTCATACAGGCTGGCCGGAGACGTCCTTACTAGTTCTGCCCGGAATCGAGATTACGACGCTGCTGGGACACGCCAACCTGTTTGGAATTACCCATATGCCCCGGGCGCTGGAGCAGATTCTGGAGGATAAGGAGGAGGCCGCTCTGAAAGCGGATCTGGAGCAGATTCAGCAGGAGTGTCGGAAAGAACACTGGTTATTTAGTATCAATCACCCCTTCCTTTATATCTGGAAATGGCTGTATGGAGATCTGAGACTGGACGGCGTCCACTGTCTGGAGATCATCAACGATCCCACCTACGAGGCGGATCCGGAGGCAAAAGCGGGGGAAGCCAACCAGAGAGCGGTGGCGCTGGCGGATCTTCTCTGGGCGGACGGACACCGGATCTGCGCTATAGGCGGTTCGGATTCCCACAACACGCTGGAGGAACGGTATCCGGGAGCCACAGAGCCGTCGGTACCGGGGGATCCGGCCACCTTTGTATACATGGAGGATCTGAGCGCGGAGCATCTTCTGGAGGGCGTAAGAAGCTGTAACTGTTATGTGACAAGGCACTGCCGGATTGAGACCGGGCTGTTGTTTGGCGGACAGCTTCCGGAGGATAAAGAGGAACTGCCCTATCGGATCTGCCTTAGGGGTCAGAAGGAAAAGCCGGAGATTTTTTATCTTCACAACGGAAAACGCGTGGACTGCCGGGTAACCGGACGGGAGGACGCCTGGGAGGCAGCCGGAACTGTAAGACTTACAGAGGAGGCTTATCAGTGGATCCGGTTCGGCGCGGAAGCAAAAGACGGAGGCTTTCTGTTTTACGGAAATGCCATCACAAGAGGAACCGGAAAACAGAAGCTTCGAACCTTTGGGGAGGCGGTGGAACAGCTATGATAAAAGGAATCCTGTTTGACAAGGACGGTACACTGATTGATTTCTATGAGGTCTGGGGCAAAGCGGCTGTGAAGGTGGCAAAGCGGCTCTGCGACGCCAGAAGAATGCCGGAGCGCCAGCGGATGCTTCTGCGGGAAATGGGCGTGGCAGACGGCCGGGTGGATCCGGACGGAGCCCTGGCCTGGAAATCCTATCGGGGTGTTGCGGAGGATTTGCAGGAGTATCTGGGTACAGATCCGGAGAAGCTGGCAGGGGAGCTGGCGGAGCTTTTCTATGAGGAGGTCGGGCTGAAGCGGACGGCATATCCCACCTTCACCGACGTAAAGGCCATGATGGAAGCCCTGCGGTCCCGGGGCCTGTGGATAGGCGTGGCTACTACGGACGATCTGAAGTCCACCCGGAGATGTCTGGAGGTGCTAGGTGTCGAGGAGTACATTTCCTTCTGGGGAGTCTCGGGAGAAGGGCTGCCCGAGAAACCGGATGGAAGGCTGGCAAGCCTGGCCGCAGGGCACTGGGGAATCTGGAAGGATGAGATCGCCATGGTAGGCGATAACCCCAATGATATGCGGTTTGCCAGAAACGGCGGCGCAGTGGCAATCGGCGTAAAAAGCGGAACCGGAACCGAGGATATGCTCCGTGAGCAGGCAGATTATCTGCTGGATTCCGTAGACGATCTGGTGGATCTGATCGATCAAATAAATACAGAGGAGAAAAGAAATGGCACATATTCAGTTAAAGCATGTGTGTAAACGATATGAAAACGGATTTGAAGCAGTGAAGGATTTTAACCTGGAGATACAGGACAATGAATTTATTATTTTTGTAGGTTCCTCCGGCTGCGGAAAATCCACAACCCTGCGCATGATAGCAGGACTGGAAAATATCAGCGAGGGAGAGCTGTATATCGACGGCGAGCGCATGAACGAGGTGGAAGCCTGTGATCGGGACATTGCTATGGTCTTTCAGAACTACGCCCTGTATCCCCATATGACGGTAAGAAAAAACATCGGCTACAGTTTGCATATCCGTCATGAGAAGAAGGAAGTTATCGAGGCCAAGGTAAATGAGGCCGCAGAGATCCTGGGTCTGACCGAGGTGCTGGATCGGAAGCCTTCGGAGCTGTCCGGCGGACAGAAGCAGCGTGTAGCCATGGGACGCGCCATCGTCCGCAATCCCAGAGTCTTTCTGATGGACGAGCCCCTGTCCAACCTGGACGCCAAGCTCCGGGGACAGATGCGGGTGGAAATCGCCAGCCTGTATCATAAGCTGAATTCCACGTTTATCTATGTGACCCATGATCAGACCGAGGCCATGACCCTGGGAACCCGGATTGTTGTCATGAAGGATGGCGTGGTGCAGCAGGTGGATACGCCGGAGCGCCTGTTCCGCTATCCGGTCAATCAGTTTGTGGCAGGCTTTATCGGAACGCCGCCCATGAATTTCGCGGAAGCAGTCGTAAAATACGATCCCAACGGCGGTCTGTACCTGGAAGAAAATGGGAACCGCATAGAACTGACGAAGGAAAAGGCAGAAAAGCTTCGCCGGGGCAATTATATCGGACGGGCAGTGACCCTGGGCATCCGTCCGGAGCACGTGATCCTGAATCCCACAGAAGGCGGTAGCGTCCATGGAGCGGGAACCGTAGAGGTATACGAGATGCTGGGCTCCGAGGCAATGGTTTATCTGAACCGGGAGGGCAGCCGGGAAAAGATGATTATCAAAACGGATACCGCGGCTCCGGTGCGGCCGGGAGAAAAAGTAAGCTACGCTTACCTGCCGGAAAAAATCCATCTTTTTGATCGGATAGACGGCAGGACAATCACCAATTAGCAGGAGGGACGTATGCCATACGTATTTCTGGCGCTGGCCATCTGTGCCGAGATTACAGCGACCACACTTTTAAAATCCTCGGAAGGCTACACCAGGCTGCTTCCCACTGCCTTCAGCCTTCTGGCTTATCTGATCTGTCACTGCAGCTTTTCCCGGGCGGTGACAAAACTCAATTTGGGAATCGCCTACGCAATCTGGTGCGGCGTAGGGATTCTGGTGACGGCTGCGATTTCCCGGGTTCTGTTCGGGGAACGGGTTTCACCGGCGGGCAATGTGGGAATGGCCCTGATTCTGGTGGGCTGTATCGTGATGAATCTGTCCGGAAGCAGATAGAAGGCAGACAGAAAAAAGAAAAACGGGCGCAGGGCTTGACAACCCCCGTCCGGAAATGCTATGTTAAAACTAACTTATACAACTGACGGAAGTGGAGTTTACCACAGGGAGTATAAGGGTTTGAGAGCCGACCGTCTGGGCAGAGAAGAAGCCTGGGATGGATCGGTTCCTTTTCGTTTCAGGCCTTATAGATCGCATTTCGCAGGAGGAAAAAGTAATGGACATGATTTCACTGGCACAGGAGCTTCAGGAAAACGCATACCCCGGAAGAGGTATCGTACTGGGCCGTTCCGAGGACGGAACTAAAGCGGTAGCAGCTTATTTTATCATGGGAAGAAGTGAGAACAGCCGCAACCGTATCTTCGTGGAGGAGGGAGAGGGCATCCGCACCCAGGCCTATGATCCTTCCAAGCTGACGGATCCGAGCCTGATTATCTACGCTCCGGTCCGGGTACTGGGACACAGAACCATCGTTACCAACGGCGACCAGACAGACACCGTCTACGAGGGAATGGAGAAGGGCCTAACCTTTGAGCAGTCCCTCAGAAGCCGGGAATTCGAGCCGGACGCCCCCAACTATACCCCGCGGATCTCAGGCCTGATGGAGCTGGAAAACGGCGGATACAGCTACTCCCTGTCTATCTTAAAGAGCAACAACGGCGATCCCGCATGCTGCAACCGCTATACCTTCTCTTATGAGAACTGCGCTGCAGGCGAGGGTCACTTCATTCACACCTATCTGCATGACGGCAATCCGCTCCCCAGCTTTGAGGGCGAGCCCAAGCTGGTTGCTATTCCGGACGATATGGAAAAATTCACCAATATGCTCTGGAACAACCTGAACCCGGAGAACAAGGTATCCCTGTTCGTGCGTTACATCGACATTGCCACCGGCAGATACGAAACCGTCATCAAAAATAAAAATCAGGAGGACTAAGGAAATGAAAGAACTGGAACTGAAATACGGCTGCAACCCGAACCAGAAACCGTCCCGCATCTACGTGGCAGACGGATCCGACCTTCCCATCACCGTCCTTTCCGGCCGTCCCGGCTACATCAATTTCCTGGACGCCTTCAACGGCTGGCAGCTGGTCAGAGAGCTGAAGGCGGCCACCGGACTTCCGGCAGCCACCTCCTTTAAGCACGTATCCCCGGCAGGCGCAGCAGTAGGCCTTCCGCTGGACGATACCTTAAAGAAAATTTACTGGGTAGACGATATGGGCGACCTGTCTCCCCTGGCCTGCGCTTACGCAAGAGCCAGAGGCGCAGACCGTATGTCCTCCTTCGGTGATTTCATCGCCCTGTCTGACGTCTGTGACAAGGACACCGCTTCCATCATCAAGAGAGAGGTATCCGACGGCGTTATCGCTCCGGGCTTTACAGAGGAGGCGCTGGAAATCTTGAAGCAGAAGAAAAAAGGAAATTATGTGGTCATTCAGATTGATACCGACTACAAGCCGGCTCCCCTGGAGCACAAGGAGGTCTTTGGCGTGACCTTCGAGCAGGGCCGTCAGGAGCTTCCCATCAACGACGAACTCATTTCCAATATCGTGACAAAAAATAAAGATCTTCCGGAGAATGCCAAGCGCGACATGAAGATCGCCCTGATTACCCTGAAATACACCCAGTCCAACTCCGTCTGCTTCGTCAAGGACGGACAGGCCATCGGCGTAGGCGCAGGCCAGCAGTCCCGTGTACACTGCACCCGCCTGGCAGGTCAGAAGGCTGACAACTGGTTCCTGCGTCAGAGCCCAAAGGTACTGGGTCTCCAGTTCGTGGACGGCATCGGCCGTGCCGACCGTGACAACGCCATCGACGTCTACATCGGCAACGAGTACATGGACGTGCTGGCAGACGGCGCCTGGGAGCGGATCTTCAAGGTAAAGCCGGAGGTGTTCACCGAGGAAGAAAAGAAGGCATGGCTGTCCCAGATGAAGGACGTGACCGTTGGAAGCGACGCCTTCTTCCCCTTCAGCGACAACATTGAGCGGGCGAAAAAGAGCGGTGTAAAATATATCGCGGAGCCCGGCGGATCCGTCCGTGACGATCTGGTTATCGAGACCTGCGATAAGTATGACATGGTAATGGCATTTACCGGAATCCGTCTGTTCCACCACTAATTGCAGACAAAAAACAGAGAGACAGGAAGCGTCTCCGGCTATTTCAGAAGCCGGGGGCGCTTTTTTGCTCTATAGGAAACACCGTGTTGCGTTAAAGTGCGAAAACTATGATTCCTATAGAGCAAAAAGCCCCTCCAGGGGATCGCGCCTCGGCGCGAGAATGTGCCATTGGCACACGCATTGTCATATAAAAATGAAAAATTCACGTAAATTTTTTCCGGAAACACTTGCAATGTTCCATCATCTGTGTATAATGTAAAATGATTTTTGTAATTTTAAATAAAAAGTTTAGTATAAGAAAACAGGAGGTGCGCCGTGGATATCGGCAAAAAGCTGAAGGAGCTGCGTCAGCAGAAGGAGCTGACCCTGGAGGATCTGGCATCTCGCAGCGAGCTGACCAAGGGATTTCTGTCTCAGGTGGAGCGGAACCTGACGGCTCCCAGTATCGCCACCCTGGAGGATATCCTGGAGGCCCTGGGAACTAATCTGTCTGAGTTTTTCCATGAGGAGCCGGAGAAGCAGGTGGTTTTTTCCACCCAGGAGTTTTTTGTGGACGAGCAGCCGGATTATTGTATCGAATGGGTGATTCCCAATGCCCAGAAGAATAAGATGGAGCCTATTCTCCTGACCCTCCATCCGGGAAAAAAGAGTCAGGAAATGCCCGCCTTTGACGGGGAGGAATTCGGCTATGTGCAGAAGGGCAGCGTAACGCTGGTCTGCGGCAGCAAAAAATACAAAATAAAGGCCCGGGAGACCTTCTATCTGGACGGGACCGAAAGCCATTATTTATACAATCATGGGAAGAGTGACGCAAAAATCTTGTGGATCACCACACCCCCCATGTTTTAGGAGGAGATGTGTTATGGAACAGAATACACTGATAAGCTTTCGAAATATTGTGAAAAGCTTTGACGGCCAGATGATTCTGAAGGGAGTTAATCTGGACATCAATGAAAAGGAATTTGTCACTCTTTTAGGCCCCAGCGGCTGTGGAAAGACGACTCTGCTCCGGATTCTGGGTGGTTTCCTGGACGCGGACGAGGGAAGCGTCATCTTCGACGGCGAGGAGATCAGCAAGAAACCCTCCTACGAGCGGGAGCTGAACACCGTATTTCAGAAATACGCCCTGTTTCCCCATTTGAGCGTATACGAAAATATCGCCTTCGGACTGAAGATCAAGAAGATGAGTAAGGATATCATCGATCAGAAGGTCATGAAAATGCTGAAGCTTATCGGCCTGGAGGGTTATGAGAATAAAAACACCACCCTGCTGTCCGGCGGACAGCAACAGCGTGTGGCCATCGCCCGGGCGTTGGTCAACGAGCCGAAGGTGCTGCTTCTGGACGAGCCGCTGGCGGCCCTGGATCTGAAGCTCCGCAAGGAAATGCAGTATGAGCTGAAGCGGATTCAGCAGGAGGTCGGCATTACCTTCATCTTTGTAACCCACGATCAGGAGGAGGCCCTGACCATGTCGGATAAGATCGTGGTCATGAACAACGGAGAAATCCAGCAGGTGGGAACGCCGGAGGAGATCTACAACGAGCCCACCAACCGCTTTGTAGCCAACTTCATCGGCGAGAGTAATATCATTCCCGGCGTTATGCTGGAGGATTACAAGGTCCGCTTTGACGATATCACCTTCGACTGTGTGGACTTCGGGTTTAAGCCGAATGAGCCGGTGGAGGTGGTCATCCGTCCCGAGGATATCGACATCGTGGATGTAAAAGACGGCAAAATGACAGGAGAGGTCTTAAGCGTGCTGTTCAAAGGCGTACATTATGAGATTATTGTGGAGACCGTACCCGGTACCAGCGTCACGGTCAATATGCACGTCATCAGCAATCAGGACGTAACCAGCGCCGACGGCCGGGAGAAGATGAGCGCCAGCAACTTCTACGTGGATGTGGAGGATGTGAAGTCCCTGGATGACAAGGAGGTTATCGCTCTTTCCAATGCCCAGGCATGGAATCCGGAGACCGATGAGTACATCTCCATCCATAAGGTGGAGTACGATGTGAAGGAAGAGCTGGGTGAGTATCCGGTGCGCTTTACGGCAGCAGGCGGAACCACCATCGAGCGTACCATTTACGTGGTAAATCAGCCCTTCGTGAAAAATGAGAAGGCAAATGAGGCAGTCATGGCCTTCAACTTCGCCAGAACTGTAGACGAGATCCAGGAGTCTCAGGCTCTGGATACGGATATCAAGACCTGGGCAAATGCCCAGGGCTGGAAGCTGAGCGACGAAAATCAGAGCGTGGACGTCAGTGTAGACTACGACTTCGATCCGGAGAACATCAAAGAAGGCAGCTACCCGATTACCTTCTGGACCACCGGACGGGAGTTTAAGATTCACACCACCGATTATTCGGAAGTCGGTCAGGAGGTCGGCCTGACATTCTTCCCGGAGGATATTCATGTTATGGAGAGGATGCTGTTCTAAATGAAGAAATTTTCACAGCTTGCAGTCCCGTACATCGTATGGGCGGCACTGATGCTGGTTATGCCGATGTTTCTGATCGCTATGTATTCTGTGACAGAGCAGGGTAACAGCATTGTGTCCTTTAAATTCACCCTGGATCATTACGTCAGATTTTTTACCGACCCGGATTTCCTGATAATCCTCTGGCGTTCCATCTGGATAGCAGTGAAGACGACGATCATCTGCCTGCTTCTGGGCTATCCGATTGCGTTTTTTATCGCCCGCAGCAGCGAGCGTGTCCAGAATATCCTGGTGCTTGGCATTACGATTCCCATGTGGATCAATATGCTGGTGCGTACCTATGCCTGGATTGGCCTTCTGAGCGAGGGCGGACTGATTTCCCGTATCCTCGGCGTCTTCGGTCTGGGCCATACAGAGCTTCTGTATACACAGGGCGCGGTGCTTCTGGGTATGGTATATAACTTCCTGCCCTTTATGGTGCTACAGATCAACACTGCCCTCTGTAAGATGGATCCGTCCCTTCTGGAGGCCAGCGCGGATCTGGGCGCCAACCGGGTGCAGACCTTCCGGCGGGTAACCCTGCCCCTGTCCCTGCCCGGCGTCATCAATGGAATTACCCTGGTATTTCTGCCGGCAGTCAGTTCCTTCTTTATCCCGAAGCTTCTGGGCGGCGGACAGTATTTCCTCATCGGAAATATGATCGAGAACCAGTTTATTACCGTGGGAGAGTGGAACTTTGGCAGCGCCATTTCCATGATTATGGCAGTCATTATGATGGTAATGATGATGGCGGTCCGTAAGGTGGAGAAGCGCAACCGTGGCGGAAAGGAGGAAGAGTAGACCAATGAAAAAAGGAAACCGTACCTTTGGAAAAATCCTGATGGTTTTGACCCTTGCCTTCTTTTATCTGCCGATCCTGTATATGATTATTTTTTCCTTCAACGCAGGAAAATCTCTGACGGCCTTTACCGGCTTTTCCCTGCGCTGGTATCAGCATATGCTGGACTCCAAAGATATGATGGAGGCTCTGTACACCACCTTTACGGTGGCGATTATCGCCACACTGATTTCCACGGCAGTGGGAACCATTTCCGCCATCGGTCTGAGTAAATCAAAGAAAATCCTCCGGGACGTGATGGATCAGGTCAACAATTTCCCCATGATGAATCCGGAGATTGTGACGGCTATCGGCTTTATGCTGCTGTTTATTACCTTTAAAATCGAAAAGGGCTACGCCACCATGCTGCTTGCCCATATCGCTTTTTGTATTCCCTACGTAATGCTCTCCGTCATGCCGAAGATCCGCTCCCTGGATCCCAACCTGGCAGACGCGGCCATGGACCTGGGCGCTACGCCCTGGCAGGCATTGATCCGCGTCATCGTGCCGGAGATTACGCCGGGTATCATTTCCGGCGCGCTGATTGCGTTTACCATGTCGGTAGATGATTTTATCATTTCTTATTTTGTAACCGGAGGCGGCGTCAAGAATCTGAGTATCGTGGTCTACACCATGAGCAAGCGGATCAATCCCAGTATCAATGCGGTATCGACGCTGGTGGTTATCATTATCACCGTTGTGCTGGTGCTGATCAATGTGGTGCCCATGCTGATGGCGAAGCGGCAGAAGAAGGACGAAGTGGGCAGAAGGAGCTTTGTACTGCCGGGCTGCGCGGCAGCCGCTGTGATTCTCCTGATTTGTCTGGTGAAAATCGGTTCTGCCGGTCAGGATCTTCCCTATGCGGGACAGACCCTGTCGGTCTATATGCCCGGTGAATATATGGGAGAAAATGTAATTCCGGATTTTGAGAAGGCAACCGGGGCAACTGTCGCCATGGAATACTTCGATTCCAATGAGCAGATGTATATCAAGGTGGCAAATGAGGAAAACTATGATGTACTGATTCCCAGTGATTATATGATTCAGCGTCTGATGGACGAGGGTTATCTGCAGAAGCTGAAGCCGGAGCTTTTGACCTGTATGGATGAGATCACCGATTCGGTGAAGCATCCGGCCTTCGATCCGGACGACGCGTATTCCGTATCCTACTTCTGGGGAACCGTAGGTATCGTATACGATAAAACCAAGGTAAGCGAGGAGGATCTGGAGCAGGAGGGCTTCAATATCTTCAAGGATACCAAGTATCGGGGAGATATCTATCTCTACGATTCCGAGCGGGATTCCTTCATGATGGCTCTGAAGGCCCTGGACTATTCCATGAATACAGAAAATGAGGCGGAGCTTCAGGAGGCTTATCAGTGGCTGGTGGAGTGCGTCCAGACCATGAAGCCGGAAATCGTAACCGACGAGGTTATCGACAACATGGCCCAGGGAAGAAAAGCCCTTGCCTTATGCTATTCCGGCGACGCTGCTTACATTATGGCGGAAAATGAGAACATGGGCTACTACCTGCCGGAGAGCGGAACCAACCTGTGGTACGATTCCATGGTAATTCCCGCCAACGCGAAAAACGTAGAGCTGGCCCATGAGTTTATCAATTTTGTCACTTCCTATGATTATGCCTATGACAATTCCAGCTATGTAGGCTATACCTCGCCGAACCAGGAGGTTCTGGACGTGCTGTCCGGAGAAGGCGGCGACTACGAAGGAATTAACGCTTACCTGCCCCGGGTGGGATATCCGAAGGACGAGGTATTCGTGTTCAACGACGATACCCGTAAAGTAATCGGCAATCTCTGGAGCAAGGTAAAGATTGCGGCCAGCAATGCCAACTAAAGGAACAGTTTGAAAATAAAATAGTTCTTCAATAAGAAAAGGCCAGTCTTTTGAAAAGGGACAGGCCTTTTCTTATGTAAGTACGCCCGACAGCATACGTTACTAACCGGTGTAAGTTTGGAAGAAAGAGGATGGCATCAAGATGGAGGGACAGCAAGTTGATATTCTTCTTATTATAAAAAAGAGAAGCTAGCTTTTGCAGGATTAAATTCCACAGAGGGGTGGAATTTAACTTTGCAAGTGAGTTATATAAAAATATGTAACAAAAACGTAAAAAACAGGTTGACAAACTAAAATCCATCAAGTATAATAACCTATGCGTCGAACTTGACGTGAAGTGAATATCGTAGAAAATGAACTTCAGGAGAAATACTCAAGAGGCTGAAGAGGCGCCCCTGCTAAGGGTGTAGGTCGGTAATCCCGGCGCGAGGGTTCAAATCCCTCTTTCTCCGTTTCTTACCAAAAAGAATTTGAAAATTCTTTAAAAAAGTTGTTGACAAACGCTTTCGGGTATGGTAAGATAAACAAGTTCCGCTTGAGAGAGCGGGTACATTCTTCTAAAAAGAACTTCAAAAACTTCTTCAAAAAAGTTAAAAAAGTTCTTGACAAGCGAGAATGAATGTGATAAGATAGTCAAGTCGCTTCGGTAAGGAACGACAAAGACAACGAAACGAACCTTGATAACTGAACAGTGTAAACCTTGAAAATTCTAAGAGAATAATTCAAGAACAGTTTGGTCTTAGAAA